>CAYSKN010000008.1:0-27640 GCA_964431565.1 uncultured Gemmatimonas sp. | reverse complement strand
TGGGCCGCGTGCTGAACGGGCTTGGTCATCCCATTGATGGCAAGGGCAAACTGGATACGGTGGAGCGGGTGCCGCTGTCAGCCGAACCTCCAAATCCTCTGCAACGCAGGACCATTGATAGCCCACTCGAGACGGGCGTGCGGGCAATCGATGGGCTGCTGACCATCGGACGCGGACAGCGCATAGGCATCTTTGCGGGCTCCGGTGTGGGCAAGAGCACCATGCTCGGCATGATCGCAAGACACGCACAGGCAGACGTGAACGTGATCGCGCTGCTCGGCGAGCGTGGCCGCGAGGTGCGGGATTTTCTGGAGAACTCGCTTGGTGAGGAAGGCCTGGCGCGTTCGGTCGTAATAGTTGCGACCGGAGACCAGGCGGCACTCGTCCGGGCGCGAGGTGCCTTGGTCGCCACTGCCATTGCAGAATATTTCAGAGATCAGGGAAAGCAGGTATTGCTGATGGTTGATTCCGTCACGCGCGTGGCAATGGCATGGCGTGAAATAGGATTGGCAACCGGTGAACCGCCAACCACGAAGGGATATCCACCTTCCGTATTTGCCAACCTGCCCCGTCTTCTCGAGAGAGCCGGTAACGGCGAAAAGGGCGGGATCACAGGCATCTACACCGTGCTGGTGGATGGCGATGACTTCAATGAGCCGGTAGCCGATGCCTCACGCTCAATCCTCGACGGACACATCGTCCTTACCCGTCGCCTCGCTGCACAGCATCACTTTCCGGCCATCGACGTCCTCGACAGCAAGAGCCGCGTCAGGGACCACATCACCAACGAAGCCCAGAGACACGGCGGCGGAGCGCTGCTTCGGCTTGAAGCAGCATACAGGGAGAAGGAGGACCTGATCATGGTTGGCGCATACCAGAAAGGGAGTGATCCGTATGTGGATGCAGCGATCATGTATCGACACAGAGTGCTGGAGTTCCTTCAGCAACTCCCCGATGAAGTCTCCCGCTATGGAGACACCTATCAAGGACTCATGGAGATAGCGGAGTCTATTGATGCCTCGGTGAAGAGGCGCAGCTGATGTTCCGCTTCCGTCTCCAGCGACTGCTAGAACTGCGCGAGCGGCATGAACAGGCGAAGGCCCGCGACCTGGCGACAGCGCAGGGCATAGCCGATGAAGCAGCGAGGATTCACCAGACGTTACAGGAACTCAGGACCGACTCCAAGGCACAGCTCGACGCCGCTGCTGTCAGCGAACAACGCATCGGCCATCTGAACCAGATTGGCACTACGATCGACTCACTGAGCGAACGCCTGCTGGTAGCGACCGATGCAGTGGCTGAGGCCAATGCCGGTGTTCATCAGGCACAGGAGCGACTGATGGAAGCGGCGCGCAATCGTCGTATCCTTGACCGGCTCAGGCACCGCCAGGCAGAGGTGTGGCGCATGGACGAAAATCAGCGGGACCGTCATCAGATGGATGAGGTGGCGCTGATTCAGTACAACCGCCAGCACGACACGACGAGACAGCACTCCGACCAGAAGACAACCGACGATCCACAGCGTGGTGGACCTGCGCAATGAGACAACCACTGATTCCGATTGCCGTAGGCCTCTTGGCCGGCCTCTCTGCCGGTTCGGGCTATGCATACATGCGCCTACCTGGAAAAGCCGCCATCAGCTCGGATATCGCCCTGAATCACCAGTCTGCTGATGAACGCATGGACAGCCAGCCGACGAGTTCGGTCGGAACCACCAGCGATTCCATTCGGAATGTCGTGCCGGATACCGGAGGCACGAGCCCCGTCATGGTTGCCGTCGCTGATACGGCCACAGTACGGGTTGACAACAATACACGGACAGGCAGGGGCAACACACCACCTCCCCCCGCAGCTTCAGGAGACAAGGCGATCATTCGGAAAGATACCGCCGACACATCCGATGCCACTGCAGAAGCCGGTATCAGCGTTGCCACCATCGGTGCAGCGTCTGCCGCCGCAGTAGTCAAGAGCGCTCGCGATGCTGCCTTGAATACACCACTTCCGGATCAGCGGCTCGCAAAAATCTTCAGTGCAATGTCAGCAAAGGATGCCGCCAGAGTGCTGGATCAGATGACCGACAACGACATTCGCACCATTCTCAGTCACATGAATGACCGTCAGGCGGCCGCAATTCTTGCATCTCTGTCCGCATCACGTGCGGCTGCAATCACCCGGAACGTGAACAAGGCAGACAATACACCATGAACATCACGAACCTGACGTGGATCACCGGAACACCTCCGGAACGAGGCTCACCTCAATTCGTCCGGGAGGCCAATGGGCGGATGACACCGCGTGAGGCGCCGCGTGCCATCTCGCCTCGTGTATCACGCGCAGACGCAGCCCAACGGAAGGAAGCCATCGACAACGCCGACGGTGATGCGGAGTCGGTTGCCAAGCGCGCGCCTGCTCCAGGAATGCAGTTCGGAGCCTTGCTCTCGCTCCTTGCAGAAACGGATACGGTCGCTCGCAACACATCCAGTGATCAGCTTTCGGGAGACGCAGCTGCGCTTCTCGATCATCTTCTGCAGGATGGCGTATCCTTACAGCGCAATGACGGGGAAACACCCGACGTGATTCCAGTTGCAGCCCGATTGGGGCGTAAGGTTTCGAAGATTCCTGATCCAGACATCGACAGACTACTTCACAACAATACGCTGAGGATCATGACAGGTGAGGTCGGTACGACACACTCCGTTGCCGCCTCGAGCGCAGAGAACCATTCAGACGCCACCAGGCGCGCGATCATGCTGGATGTGCTGTCACGCCTGTCATCACGCAGACAGACATCGAGAGAACAGCTGCTGGCCATCGGTGATGGCAACGGAGCTGATGCACGTGCGATGCTCGACGCACTGCTCGCCCAGGCTGGTACACCCGCCGGCGCACGCATCGCAGCTCAGGCCATCAGCCGCAGCATCTACGGCGGACTTCCCGATACGATGGCAGGGCAGTCATCTGAAGGTCACGCAAGTGCGGACGTCTCCGTCGGATCAGACCCTCAGACCACCGCCGTCGGTACTACCAGTATGGTGGCCTCTGCAGGAGCCATGGATGTCAGGACACCGCTGAGAAGTGTCGACACCATCGACCCCGAGCTGCGCATGCGTATGGAAAGAGTCATTGAGCGTATGAAGAGCGAGTACGGGCATGATGTCACCATCGTGGAGACCGTGCGCTCACAGGATAGACAGGATTGGCTTTTCGCCCAGGGACGTGATCGCGACGGCCCGATTGTAACGTGGACACGCGAATCTGCACATACACGTGGTGAGGCAGTCGATGTCCTGATTGACGGGGATTACGAGAATGACAAGGCATTTGCACGGCTTCAGCAGATTGCACGTGAAGAGGGACTTCGTACACTCGGGCTGAAGGATCCGGGACATCTCGAGTTGCCACGCACAGACGCGCGGTACAGATCCACGGACACATCCGATGCGCGATGGGATGACCCGGAAGGAGCTGCCGGTGTGGCACGAGTTGCCGGGATCGCCGCTATTGGTTCGATCGCGCAAGTAGCAAGTACGTCGGCTGCATCACCAACCGCGTCGCCAGGCAACAATGCCGCTGTGTCAGCCATTTTTTCGCAACACGGAAACCTCAGCAGTCACAACTCTTCGACTGGCAGGCGCGACTCCAAGAGTGAGCGACAAGAGGCACCGTCACGTGACGGGCACGGACTTAATGGCACTCCGATCAACAGCACATCCGCATTCACTGCACTCAGTTCAGCGTCGGGCAGCGTCTCGAATATGTCCGGCGGCGCAACCGGTGCTGACGGCATGGAGCGTGCATCGGGAACAGCTTCAGGCAACAATCAGGCTGAGCGCATATTCGATATCCAGACCATGAGAGCGAACGCTCCAGCCGGCCCACTCGCACGTATGACACTCAATCTTGACCATGCAACCGGAACGCAGGAGAGAATCACCATTGATCTGCGCGGCAACACAGTGAGTACCCATATCTCGACCGATACAAGCACGGCGAGCGACCTCCGCCTGCGCACAGCACAGTTGCAGGACGCGCTCGGCCGCCATGGACTTGAAGGTGACACGGTGCGCATAAGCGGCGCACGCAACGACACAGTTGAGTCGCTGCGGATCGCAGGTGCCGATCAGGACCGCCTCAGGACGCTGATAGCCACGCCGATCTCCGATAGTGCCGGCAGCACCGCCGGCAGGGAGCGCTCATTCGCTCGGGAGTGGCAGCACCAGCAGGAGTCGTCGCACCGTGAGCAGGCCTCGCAGACCGACGAAAGGCAAGAACACCAGGGGCGGCGACGCCGTCCCGACTCCTTTACCGCGGAAAAGAAATGATCTCCACCGTAGCAGCCAGCCCGCGTCCGTTGTTCAACGTCGCCGACGCCCCCGATGACTTGCATCCGGAACCACCAGTCGGTGCAGCCGAACCTTCTCCGGAGCGGGTACTGCCAAGCAATCCTAGCGGAATGGGACGTGACGAATTCCTCAAGATGCTCGTGGCTCAACTCAAGAATCAGGATCCTCTGAATCCGATGGATGGAAAGGACATGGCGGCACAGCTCGCTCAGTTCTCCACTGTTGAGCAGTTGATCACGATGAACAAGTCGCTTGATGAGCAGAAGGGCGCTACTGCAGAGATGAAGGATGCAATCGTATCGCTCGAGGAGACGCAAAATGAACGCGCTGACGAACTCGCACACCTTATTGAAGGCCAGACCGCCATGGCCATGGTGGGGAAGACAGGTGTCACCCCGGGCAATACCGCATTTGTCGACAGGAATGGCAACGGCACCCTCGCAGTGGACGCCGGCACGATCGAAGGTACCGGGCGAGTCACGATGATCAACGGCAAGGGCGAAGCGGTCGGCCAGGTGATCGTCGGCCGGGTAAAGCCGGGCCCCGCGTCTTTCAATACCGCAGACTACAAGTGGGAGCCGCCGCTCGAACCCGGCCAGTACACCTTCAGGTTCGATGTCGCACGGGATGGGGGACTCTACCAGGCCGCCAAGACCTATACAGCCGGTCGCATCACCGGAATGAAATACGAGAACGGCAATCCAGTACTCATTCTCGGCGACGCGATCCAGGTGCCGATGTCAATGCTCACCCAGATCCGCGCCTGATCACCAACTGGTCACAATCAACTCCAGAGGACCAACTCACATGCTTCGCTCTCTCTATGCCGGAGTATCCGGACTGCGCAACAACCAGGTGCGCATGGACGTCATCGGCAACAACATCGCCAATGTAAATACCGTTGCCTTCAAGGCCGGCCGCGTCACCTTCAAGGAAGGTTTTGCTCAACTACTACAGGGCGCCAGCCGGCCACCCGGTGATCAGGGAGGCATTAATCCGATCCAGATCGGACTCGGCATGCAGATCGGCTCGATCGATCAGATCTTCAATCAGGGCAACCTCGAAACCACTGGACTGAACACTGACGTCGCCATCCAGGGGGATTCCTTCTTCGTCGTTCGAAAAGGCAATCAGAGTTTCTTCACCCGCGCAGGCAACTTCCAGGTTGACGCACTCGGTCAGCTGGTCTCGCCTGCCAACGGCTTCATCGTGCAGGGCCGCATGTACGAGAATGGCCAGCCTCAGGACGGGGTCCGGGACATCCGACTTCCGTTCGGCCAGAAAGTATCCGCAAAGCCCACAGCGGAGGTGAAGCTGGCCGGCAATCTCAACGCCTCCGCACCGGTGTTCCAGGGCGATTTCGACAACCCGCTCGATCGCGCCCTGCCCAACAATGAGAAAGCATGGACCGAGACCCAGATCGGCGTGTTCGACTCACAGGGCAGCAAGCATGACGTGAAGCTCCAGATGTGGAAGACAGGCCCCAACGAGTGGCAGTGGCGCATAGACCCAATCTCGTCTGCGCAGACTTTCGATGTGCAGACCGACGGCAACTCACCACCAAGCGACATAGAACTTCCTACACCTCCCTCCGGCTATGAGATTCTCCCCGACAACGTAAAGGTCTACAGTGCGGCCGGTGTCGAGTACAACGACCCTGCCGACTACTCCTTCTCGTCCGGTCCGCCACCGGCAGTGCAGTTCACAGCGAACATGCCGATCAATTCACAGATCAGGATCGGCTACTTCATGAGCCCGGACACGGCCACTGCAGATGAGAACAGCGGGACATTCACCTTTGATAACGCCGGCCTCCTCAACACCAACATCAGTGCCACGCTGAACTTCGCCGTGCCGGGAGCAAATCCCGTGCGTATAGACCTCGTCCTCGGTGGCGGTGTAAATGGTCTCACGCAGTTCGCGTCGACCGGATCGACGGCGGTGCTCCGTGATCAGGATGGCTTCACGGCCGGAACCCTGCAAAACTTCTCAATAGACCGCTTCGGTCTCATCACGGGCTTCTTCACCAACGGCACCACATCGCCGCTCGCCCGCATCGTCCTGGCCGACTTCAACAACCCGACGGGCCTGCTCCGGATCGGCGACAACATGTACCAGGAATCAGCCAACTCAGGTGGTGCCGTTCTCGGCTTCGCTCTCGAAGGTTCGCAATCACAGCTCACCTCGGGGGCACTGGAAATGTCCAACGTCGACCTGGCGCAGGAGTTCACGAACATGATCGTGGCGCAGCGCGGTTTCCAAGCCAACGGAAAGGTGGTGAGCACTTCTGACGAGATGCTGCAGGAATTGATGACCATCAAGAGGTAATTGTTCGACGATACTGACTTGAAGGATCTACCGGTCGTCATCCCCACCATGGGTTTGACGGCCGGCGTCAATATGCTAGCTGCCTGACGTACTCGGCATTTTCTGCCGGATAATGCACACGTTGTCCTGAATTGCCGGGACAGCAGCCCCCTAACAGATCTCTCAACAGTGACTGTACGTCGATATAAGTCGTTGAAATGCAACCAGTTGCATCTCAACGGTCGAATGCAGTCCCACTTGGCACGCAGACTGCTCACTTGACGGGCGTTGATTCCACTCCATCCGCCCCATTCATGTCCACAGAAGAACCGGAAGCTGTAGCCGACGTCCCCTCATCCAGACTCAGACTGCCGGTCCTGGTTGGACTGGTCGCTGTCGGCCTTGCGGTGGGTGGTGGTACTGGAGCCACCATCCTTGGTCCCATGGTCGCCAAGCGGCTCGGCAAGACTGACCAGGTTGTCACCACAGATAGCACAACAGAGCTGGAAGGTGCGCCAGGCCACGCCAGTGACGGCGAGGCATCCGCTCAGGAAGCCACTCCGGCTCCTGTCCTGCTTCTCGAAAACCTTGTCCTGAATCCTGCTGGCAGTGGAGGCAGTCGCTTTCTGCTGCTCTCCGTTGCCATAGAGGCCGGAAAGTCCGCGGCACTCGACCAGTTCAAGTCGCGTGACGCCGAGTTGCGCGACATCATCCTCACCGCACTCGGCACAAAGACCGTAGAGGAACTCACGGACATCACGCTCCGCGACCAATTCAAGAGCGAACTCCAGGCCGCCGTGGACCTTCGCTTCGGGAAGCAGTCGGTTAAGCGCCTCTACTTCCCGCAGTTCGTTGTCCAGTGATCCGCTCCTCCGCATGCCAATGACATCTGACAGACTCAATCAGAACGACATCGATAGCATGCCTAAAGGCACGCGGCAGGCGGCCTCCACGGCCGCGACCATGCCTGATGTCCAGGTTTATGACTTCCGTCGACCGCACAGGGTGTCGAAGGAACGACTTCGCACTCTCGAAGCCATGTATGAGCGATTGGTGAAAGGCCTGGAGGCCTGGCTCATCTCGCGCATACGGGGTCAGGTAGAGGTGAACCTGCAGAGTGTGGAGCAGTTCTCGTTCGGCGAATTCACACTATCGCTGCCGATGCCGTGTTCATCGTACATCCTTGATATCGCCGAATCCGGACAGAAGGGCGTAATCGATATCGGCCCCGAATTCAGTACATTCATCGTCGATCGCCTCTTCGGAGGAGAAGGCTCCGGCGCTGTGCTTACCCGTGCACTCACGCCAATAGAGCGACTGGCTGTACGCAGTATCGCTGACAAGGTAACGGTGCTCCTGCAGGAGATCTGGAAGGACCACATCACGGGCGACCTCGCCATAACAGGATATGAGTCGTCTCCGGAGATCCTGCAGGTCATCAACCGCGAGGATCCCGTGCTCGTGGCCAATCTCCAGATCAACACCGAGAGCGTGAGTAGCCTGCTCCTCATCTGCCTTCCCCTCGCCGTACTCGACAAGTTCTTCGCATCGGGCGGCCAGCAACGACTTGCGCAGCCTGGCACCAGCGAGCAGGAACACGCAATCACACGACAGCGGAGCGAAGCCACGCTGCGCGCCACGAAGGTCCCTCTCGTCGCACGCCTGCCTGAATTTCAGATCCCGATACGGGAGCTCGCTCTGCTTCGCGAAGGCTGTATCGTCCCGACACCGATCCCAAGGGACGCACGCGTTCTCGTCCGCGCCGGCCCGCAGGAGCGTTTCATCGGTCATGCGGGCCGCGTGAACGGAAATCTCGCCGTGCGCATAGTCGATGCGCTCTTTACACCCCAGACACCAGACTCCCGAAACACAGCATGAATCCCGCTGAAATCGATGCTCTCGTTGCCAGCGCACAGGCGGCCAAGGCTGCCGGGCAACCTATCTCGTCACTGAAGGATGAGAAAAATGGACCCCACCAGCAGGCACATGCTCCGCAGTTCACCGACTTCGAGCAGACGATGCTGGGCACCGCCGAGGTGCCGATCGGTATGCTGCTCGATCTCACACTGCCCATCTCCATAGAGCTCGGCCGCACCAGCATGACGGTTCAGGAGATTCTGCGCCTCGGACGTGGCTCGGTGATTCAGCTCGATCGGCTGGCAGGTGAACCAATCGACATCTACGTGGGCGACAGACGCTTTGCTGAGGGTGAGGTGGTCGTTCTCGGTGAACACTTCGGCGTGCGTATTACACGTGTACTGGCCAATACCTCACCCGGCATTCCGGTCGCTTCGCCAGCTGCCGCGTGAGAGACTAGGCAACCATGGACTGTTGCAAAGCCTTGCCCACGGCGGACCGATCTGATCATCGGCTCGTCCGGTACTCCTCGCCACCCGTCACCTTCCCCTAAATGCTGATCGCCGGGCTGGGTGTCGCCGCTGCACTTGCCTTCGTGCTGGGCCTCGGGGCCCTGTGCCTATATGTGCTCAAACGCTGGGGCACTGGAGCGTTGAGCGCGCGCACGCGAATAGCGGTCGAAGTTGTTCAGCGTGTCTCGCTCGGACCCAGGACTGGCCTGGCTGTGGTTCGTGTTGGCGAGAAAGTGATCGCCCTGAGTGTGGGCGATGGTGGTGTGCGTCCACTCTTCGAGCTGGATGACAGCGATCGACAGCAGGTGATCGCAACCAGCACGATTCCACAACCGCAGATGTCCAGCATCGAAGCATCAGCCATGTTCGATTCGCTCGCACCGAACTGCATCGGAAGTCGCTTCACCTCACTGGCAGGCTTGATCGCAAGAGATCCGAAGCACCCGACTTCCAAGGCAGATGTCCTGCGAGCCGTGTCTGCTGTACAAAGCGCTACGTCGCCATCGCCTGGGATTGTATCACCAAACGTCATTCACCACCAACCGCGCTCACCAGGGTGTAGCGAAGTACCGGGATTCCTGACAACCCCACTTGCGAACCACTGCGCCTCTGCCTCCGCAACAGTGAATAGCGTCACGGGCGATAGCCGATCGCGCATTGCCGAATCGGGAGTGTCACCAGCAATGGCCAATACTGTTCGCCAGATGCCGGTACGCGAAGCACAGTCTGATCGCGATTTCCACGCGATTCTTGGCGTGTCGCTGAGTGCCGCCACGAGGCTGCTGGTGTTGATCGCAGCCACGACAGCGTTTGCCACCCCCATATCTGTTGCACGCGCCGCGTCACTAGCCGCGTTTGAGCAACCCCCCACCCCAGTGGCACCAACAGCCACGCCACCCTTATCCGTGGGTGCTCCGGCGGGAACACATACTGCTGTGCCCTCACCAGCTGCGGGCGCGGTACCGCTCGTGGTCCAGCCGCCGGTGGTGAACATGTCTGATCTGCCACCACTGGTACCGGCAGACCGTCGCAATGTGCGCGCAGCGACGCCACGCAATGACATCACCAACGGCACAGCCAAGGCTCCAACCGCGAACATATCGGCAGCGCAGCGTGCTGGCAACGGCGGAAGCACAACCAATCGCGGCACTTCGGCAACACGGCCCATGTCGGAAATGGTCATGACGCCTGCCGTACAGCCAACAAATCAGGCGGCTGCCGCCATACTCGCTCCGGTAGCAGCCGATGATGCCATCCTGCGCATGATGCCGCAAATGGATGTCAAGTTCGGTGGTGACGGGAATCAGGACGGCCTTCGACTGAACGGTACCGTCGGCATAGTGGTGATGATGGGGCTGCTCACATTGCTCCCCACGTTGCTTCTGATGATGACGGGATTCACCCGCATACTCATTGTACTGCACTTCCTCAAGCAGGCCATGGGCACTCAGACCGCCCCTCCCGGCCATCTCCTGGCCGGCATGGCACTCCTGCTCACGGCGTTCGTCATGGGGCCAACGTTGACCGAGGTGAACCGGACTGCCATCACACCATGGCTTGACGGCCAGATGTCGCAGGTCGAGATGATGAAGACCGGAGTCCAACCCCTCCGGACCTTCATGCTCAAGCAGACCCGCCAGTCTGATGTGGAAACCTTCGTGCGGCTGAGCCGCATGGAACGCCCTGAGACAATCGATGACGTGCCGCTGCACGTGGTCATGTCCGCATTCGTTGCTAGCGAATTGCGTACTGCATTCCAGATAGGCTTCGCGATTTACCTGCCCTTCATAATCATCGACGCAGTAGTTGCCTCGGTGCTGATGAGCATGGGCATGTTCATGTTGCCACCGGCCATGATATCGCTTCCGTTCAAACTGCTGCTCTTTGTGCTGGTGGATGGGTGGAGCCTTACCATCACGAGTCTCGTTCAGAGCTTCAGATAATCCCGAACTGCCGGCGACCGACACTCCCGCGGGCCATGCCGGGTCGTTCGGGAGAGCATAGCGCCAGTCCGATCGACCGGCAACTTCTTCCTTCGATCCAATCGTTACGCGTAAGCCCTCATCTGGCAAGTCGTTCAGTACCACTCACTTGTGATTGATGAGCAAGAGGCGGATGAGATGGCCCAGCCCTTGCCTCATCACACGGCAGACAGCCACGCCCTTCCCAAACTCCGACCCCTGAACGTGTCTCATCAGTTTGTCATCG
This sequence comes from uncultured Gemmatimonas sp., assembly GCA_964431565.1. GTDB lineage: Bacteria > Gemmatimonadota > Gemmatimonadetes > Gemmatimonadales > Gemmatimonadaceae > Gemmatimonas. The sequence continues at coordinate 16,413 of CAYSKN010000008.1, read as the reverse complement.
ACCTGACCCGCGACGCAATCATTACCGCGCTGATGATTGCCGCACCGCTGCTTCTGCTTGCGCTCGGTGTCGGCCTGCTGATCGCAATCATTCAGTCGGTTACCCAGATCCAGGAGCAAACCCTGGTCTTCGTGCCAAAGCTGATCCTCGTGGGAGGCGCCTTCATAATCGGCCTGCCATGGCTCATGCAAGTACTGATCAAGTTCACCACTCAGATCATTCGCGGCATTCCCGCGATGGTCGGCTGAGCAGAAGCCCCGCGCTCGGCGATCCACAGATCGGCACATACGGATGAGCTCACCCCTTGTCTTCGGGCTTCCCGACGTCCTCGCGCCAGGTGCCGGGACGGCATTCATCCTGGCCGCACTGCGTGTGGGAGGCATGCTTCTGGTAGCGCCAGCATGGTCGGCCAGATCGGTGCCGATGCGGCTGCGCACTGCGGCCCTGGTGTTGTTCGCTGTTCTGCTGCTTCCCACCGCAATGGAGACCGCCGGCAGTGAATCGCTTCAGATCACACCGGGTAGCTTCCTCGCGGAAACAGCAACCGGATTTGCGATTGGGTTCGCCGCAGCTCTTGTGATTGCCGGCGCGGAGTTTGCCGGCGAGCTGATGACCACGACAATGGGTCTTTCCGGGGCTGCCATCTTCGACCCGGTCAACAACACCCAGGGCGCCATTCTCGGCTCCGTCATGCAGTTGATGACTCTCACACTGCTGCTGGTGAGCGGAGGACATATCGTTATGCTGGAAGCGCTGGCCAGGAGCTTTTCAGTGCTCCCACTGGGCGCACCCATCAACCTCACTGATGGGTTTCATGCACTCACCGTTGCCGGCTCGGGGATATTCGCCAGCGGTCTGCAATTTGCTGCTCCCGTGATTGCGTCCGTTCTGATTACCAACATCTCTCTCGCCATACTCGGTCGGGCCGCCCCTCAGCTTCAGATCATCAGCGTCGCGTTTCCCCTGCAGATAGGCATCGGCCTGCTCACGTTCGCTGGTTCGGTTGCGTTCATCGCGCACACACTCGGAGACTGGACGACACCATTCTCAAACACGCTCGACTCATTTGCACGGGCAGCCCAGTTACCTGTGCAGCAGTGAGACACTGACTCCTCATGAGCCATGGCTGAAAACGAATCCGGTGAAAAAACCGAAGCACCAACCGGCAAACGTCTGGAGGAAGCGCGCGAGAAAGGACAGATCGCAAAGTCGCCTGAACTGACCACAGCGGCTTTCCTGCTGGGATCTCTGCTCGTTTTCTCGTTTACCGGTCCGCAGCTCTGGCGATTCCTGCTCGACACCATGGGATCAACTCTCTCATTTGCGGCATCGGATGAACACACCGGCAACGGCATCATCCCTTGGTTGCAGACCATGAGCTTCAGGACAATGATCGCCATGGTTGGTCTCACCGCAGCCATGGCCATGATAGCCGTTGCGATACAAGCCGTGCAGACCGGCGGCCTGTTTACTACCAGAACTCTTGAACCAAAGTTCGAACGACTCAATCCGATCACCAACTTCCGTCGCATCTTCGGCAAGCAGTCCATTGTTGAACTCGCGAAAGCATTGCTCAAGATGGTGATCGTCGGGTACGCCGTGTATGCCACCCTTGCAAACGCATGGCCCGATGTGCAGTCCCTTGCCCTCGATGCTTCCCCCATCGCCTTGGCCGAAGTGGTGCGCAGGTATGGGTTCGCTCTGATCAGGAATGCCGGCATGATGTTCCTCGTCCTGGCAGCCGCCGACTACGGCTTTCAGCGATGGAAAACGCTGGAAGACCTAAAAATGACCAAGCAGGAAGTCCGGGACGAGTTCAAACAGCAGGAAGGCAACCCAGAGATCAAGGGACGCCGACGTGCGATAGCACGAGAGCGTATCCGCAGACAGATGTTCGCAGCAGTACCGAAGGCGGATGTCGTCATCGTCAACCCCGTGCACATCGCTATCGCGATCAAGTACGACCCGGAGGTAGCTCCAGCCCCTTATGTGGTTGCACTTGGGGAGCGCAAGATCGCCCAGCGCATCAAGGAACTGGCTTTCCAGCACGGGGTGCCTGTCATCGAAAACAAGCCGCTTGCCCGGGCTCTCATCAAGGTGGCAAGAGTAGGAACCGTGATACCTGTTGAGATGTACCTCGCAGTCGCTGAAGTCCTGGCGTTCGTGATGCGCCAACGGAAGCGGTATGGATCCAGGTGGCATGGCACGGTCGCTGCATAGTGAGCATCACATGACCAGCGCGGCACTACCCATTCCGGCAACTTCTGCCGGGGCGAAGAAGGCGGAAATCGCCATCGCCCTGGTGGTAGTCCTTGTCATCGCCCTCATTGTGGTTCCATTGCCGCCGGTCCTGCTCGATCTATGCCTTGCCGCGAGCATCGGCCTGTCGCTAGTGGTGCTCCTGGTCTCCCTATACACCACAAACCCGCTCGACTTCAGCAGTTTTCCCGCGCTGCTGCTTCTGCTCACGCTCTTCAGGATGGGGCTGAATGTCTCCTCAACGCGCCTCATCCTCACCCAGGCACACGCAGGCAAGGTAATCGAGGCGTTCGGACAGTTCGTCATCGGGGGAAACTACGCAGTTGGTATAGTCATTTTCCTGATCCTTACCGGCATCAACTTCATCGTCATCACAAAAGGTGCCGGTCGCATTGCTGAAGTCGCAGCCCGCTTCACGCTGGACGCGATGCCCGGCAAGCAGATGGCAATCGATGCCGATCTTTCCGCCGGTCTGATTGACGAAAAGGAAGCGCGTGTACGGCGCGACGAGATCGCACGAACCGCAGATTTCTACGGCGCCATGGATGGTGCATCCAAGTATGTGAAGGGGGATGCCATTCTCGGAATTCTGGTGGTGATCATCAATATCGTCGGAGGTATCTTCATTGGTGTCATCCAGCGCGGCCTGGACATCGGCAAGGCCGCGGGCACATACACGATCCTCACCGTTGGCGACGGCCTCGTCACGCAGGTACCCGCGCTGATTGTCAGCACCGCAGCAGGCCTCATGGTTACGGCTGCCACCAACACCGACAAGATGGGCGCCGTCCTCAGCAGACAGCTCGGTGGTCATCCGAGAGCCATGTGGATCGCCTCCGGCGTGCTCGGCTCGTTTGCCCTCATCCCCGGACTGCCGACGTTCCCCTTCCTGGTGATGGCGGCAACTGCTGCCGCCCTCGCACGCACCTCGGCGAAGGCCGAAGCGCGTCGCATGGAACTCGTGAACCTGAGCAGGCCGGTAGACGTCGAGGAGACGCCGCTCCCGCCAGATCCGATGCGAGATCTCCTTCAGATCGACCCGATAGAACTCGAGGTCGGTTACGCACTCATCCCGCTCGTCGACGAGGGCCAGGGCGGCGACCTTCTTGAACGCATCTCTCTCCTGCGCAAGCAGGCTGCCGTTGAACTGGGCATCCTCATTCCACCCATTCGCATACGTGACGACATTCGTCTGCCAGCCAACGAATACGTTATCAAGCTGCGTGGTTCGGAAGTTGCACGCGCCGAAGTTCTGCCGCGCTTCCTGATGGCTCTGAATACCGGCGGCGTCTCTACTGATATCGACGGCATGGAGACGGTGGACCCATCGTTCGGTATGCCTGCCCGCTGGGTGGCATCGGCAAGACGCACCGAGGCTGAAGCGCTTGGTTATGTCGTGGTTGAACCAACCACAGTGGTAGCTACACATCTGCTCGAGACACTCAAGATCAGTGCGTCTGAGCTGCTGGGTCGACAGGAAGTTCAGGAGATGGTGGAAACGCTCAAGAAGTCACACCCGGCACTTATCGAGGAGATCATCCCGGGCAAGGTCTCGCTGAGCGTCCTCCACCGCGTACTGCAACGCCTGCTTCGTGAGCGCGTGCCTATCAGGGATCTCGTAACCATTCTCGAGGCACTGGGTGATGGTGCGGAGTCAACCAAGGATCCCGAGGCGCTTACCGAGGTGGCCCGCAAGGCGCTCACCAATGTCATCGCACGCCTTCATGCCGATCAGACAGGTACCGTACGCGGTATCACAATAGGCAGCCGCCTGGAATCAGCACTCGTCGGCCTCTTCTCGCCACGGAGTTCACAACCCAATGCGCCCGTGCTCACACCGGAATCGCTGGCAGCGATGCTGCGCGAGCTGAACCAACTCGCTACCACGCATGCCGTGGATGGACGTCCCATGCCACTCATTACACCGCCATCACTGCGCGTTGGCGTCCGCCGCCTGATTGAGCCGGTACTTCCAAGCCTTCCGGTTATCTCACTCGCTGAACTTCCGCCACAGATCACCTTGAGCAGCGTTGCGACATGGGAGATGCCCAATGACTGATTTCACTGCCAGCATCACCCCTCCCGCGGCCACGTACCAGACGCCGATCGAGCGCTTCCGCGGAGCCGACATCTCCCGTGTGGCCGATCGCGCCCGTAGAGTGCTCGGGGACGATGTCATGATTCTGCACACACGCACGGTTCGTGACGACGGTGTGCCCATGGTGGAGGTGCTCGCCGTATCCAGTTCACTCATAGAACGTGTGCGTAAGCAGCTAGAAGCGGTACCATTGCCTGCCATAATCCGTCGCGCTGGCGATCGACCCTACTGCATTGCTCTTGTCGGTCCGACAGGCGCCGGAAAGACAACAACCGCGGCAAAGCTCGCAGTGCAGCGCGGCCTGTTCGGTACGGCCCGCACAGGATTGCTCACCATCGACACCTACCGGGTGGGCGGAATGGAACAGTTGGCCACCTATGCTGAGCTGGCTGATGTTCCGTTCGAGGTGGTCTACGATTCAGACGAAGTTGTCCCCGCGAGGAAGCGCCTGTCACAGACATGCGATGTGATCATCGTCGATACGCCCGGACGCAGCCCGGCCAGTGCGGAACTCACCGAACGGTGGCGCTCATTGCTCGACGTGATCGTCCCTGATGAAGTCCATCTGGTCATGCCAGCCTCGTTGCGTGCCGATCTCGCAGTGGATATCGGACGTGCCTACAGGAGTAGCAGGACACATTGCGGCCCCACACACATCCTTCTCTCCAAGCTTGATGAAGTGCCGATGGAGACCGGCGTGACTGACCTTGCGCTGTCGCTTGGCCTGCCCGCTCGCTGGATCACAGACGGTCAGGACGTTCCCGCGGATCTGAAATCCGGCGTTCCGCGTCTGTTGCGCAGTCTCGGACTTGGCGTCGACTCGGAATCGGACTGGATGAACGCATGAGCGTACCGCTTCCTGCACCTGCGCGATCAGCGCTGCCGTTACGCTCCCAGGCGGAGGCACTGGCCAGCGGTGCACAACGCACGGGAAGCCGTGGCGTCATTGGTCCGCCCACGCTGCTGTGCGCGAGTGGTCGTGGCGGTTCTGGCACGACACTTGTTGCAGCACTGCTTGCTGCTGCTGCAGCAGGGGAAGGATATCGCGTGCTGCTGATCGATGCCGACGACCTCGCTGGCCCGTTGACAATCATGCTTGATGCCAAGCCCATGTTCACCTGGCTGGATCTCCGTGGCGGGCGTGTAACGCCTGAAGATGTGGCAACACCGCTCAACGCCACTCTGACTGTCGTGGCCGGTGGTGTGCCACGGCTTGCCGGACAGGATTCCTCTCCCCTCAACAGCACCGAACGCAAAGCTTGTTTCCGCCGCCTCGGTGGTCTCACCGAAGGCAAGGATCTCATCGTCATCGATTGCGGATCACGTCTCGAAACGGTGCTGGCAGCCATCACACCTCACTCAGGGGAGCGCCTGGTGGCGATCACCGCCAGCCCGGACGCAGTTGGCCTCGCCTCCACCTACGCCCTCTGCAAGGCTGTTGGCGCAAGATTTGGTTCCCTTCCGGTCGAGTTGCTCGTCAATCGGCTTGAAGAGAGTGAGGCAACACGGTGCTTTGACGCAGTTGATGCCGGTGCCCGCCAGTTTCTCGGGCTTCCGCTGCGCCTGGCCGGCATCATCCCCGCAGATCCTACCCTTGGTGCCGCCCTCAGCAGAGGCATGGCATTTGCCGATGCTGCCGTGGGATCACCTGCCGCCGTTGCTGCACACGCGATCGTGATGCAGTCACTGGCCAATCGCTCCCATTCACGTTCTGGTGCCTGATCGTGCAATTCGTTCCTTCCCCGGGGTCCGCAGTCATGAACAGAGAGCTCTGGCAGTCATACGAGATTGGCGACGACTCTGCACGCACCCGGTTGCTCGAAGAACATCTTGGCCTGGTTCATCACGTGGCTCGCCAGATCTCCCGCACACTTGCTGGTCGTGCCGACTTCGACGAGTTGGTGAGCGCGGGAACGATTGGCCTCATGGCGGCGCTCGAGGGCTTTGACGTGTCGCGTGGGCTCGCTTTCAGCACATTTGCCGCTGCCCGTATCCGTGGTGCCATACTTGATGAACTCCGCAGGCAGGATCATGTACCTCGCTCGATCCGCCGCAAGACGCGCGAAATCGCAACGGCACGGGAGTCTATCCAACGCCTCACCGGTCACATACCGGAAGATCGCGAAGTTGCCGACTGTCTTGGAGTGGATCTCCCCACGCTGTGGCGCTGGCAGGCGGACGTGGAGGGTGCCCATCACATCCCGCTCGAACGGAAGGTAGGAGAGCGCGAAACGACATCGGTCTCCCCAGGTGACATACTGAGCGCAGACGACGAGCCCGGCGTGGAGGACTCCCTCACCCATGAACAGGAAGTCGAGCATCTCAAGCAGGCAATGATGAAGCTGAAGGAACAGGAGAGAATCGTCCTCTCGCTCTACTATTTCGAGGAACTCAAGCTGCACGAGATTGCCACCGTGCTCGAACTGACTGAATCGCGTGTTTCCCAGATCCGCAGCAAGGCGCTGAGCAAGCTGCGTGTCGATCTCAAACCACTACGAGCCCAAGTGGTATGATAATGCCAACCGCAACCACTGTACGGACCCGTACCGCAGGCAGCATGAAGGCCATCTCATCAGCTGCACCGCGTCGATCAGGATGGAGCAGGACAGCCTGGGCATTGAAGCTGCTGGCAGTGCTCATCGCCGTTACCGGGGTCGGGCTCGTGGCCGGAGCCTTCATTGTCTCGCCCGTGGTGACGCAGGAAGAGCGGATCATCGCGGTGAGTGCGCTTGGCGCGCTCATGCTTTTCGCTCTCGTGGCGCGCGGTATCGTAGTGCTGATCTCCGGACTCCGAAATGCGCTTCGGGTGCGCCACCAACGCAACAGACGGGCAGCTGCAGTACCAGTGCTTGGAAACAGATCATCACGCTCAACCCGAACTCCACGAGCCGTGCGGGTGCTTGCCGCAGAAGGAGTAGCTCCCATCGAGATCGCCTCTAAGACGGGCCTCTCGGTGGACGCAGTGGCAATGCTGCTTAAGCTGGGTGGCCCAGCGGCCGTGGCCCGCTAGCAGACGTCTTCAGAGCGAGCGCCTGCGGCAAGTCCCGCCGGTGCATTGCCCCTCCGGCACGAATTGCCTACTTCCACCCCTGGATCCATTGGATCCGAACTGCCGGGCGTACACTGTAAGGTAGTTTACCACAACACTTTGCAGACTTGCCGATTCACCGGCTTCGTGTGGCCTGGCCATTGCACTCACTGTTGATGAGTCAGTGTACCTCCACCCAAACACGACATGCCCGGTCCCGTCAGAAACAATGGATTGTCAGCTGCAGCGGCCGCTCTCCAGATGCTGGAACGCAAGCAGCAGGTACTGGCCAACAACCTCGCCAATGCATCTACCCGGGGCTTCAAGGCCGAGTCCGCATTTGCGCGTATGATGGACAACCAGCTGGCCGTGGTTGATACCGCTGTGGACCTTACGCCCGGCACCCTCACAGAGACTCACAACACTCTCGATTTCGCTCTCGAGGGCGACGGATTCTTCGTGGTTGACTCACCTGGCGGTGAACGGCTCGTCCGCAATGGCAGCTTCCGCCTGGACGCCAACAGGCGACTGGTCGACAGCCAGGACAATCCGGTACTGGGCGAGAACGGCGTCATAACCATGCCCGCGGGCATCATTGAGGTAGACACCACCGGCCTCATCTCGATCAACGGACGTCCGCTGCAGCGAATGCGCATTGAGCGGGTTGAGCAGGGCACCGACCTGGCCCACGAAGGCGGCACCCACTTTCTGCCGGTCTCCTCGCGGCAGGCCATCCCTCCTGAAGAGCGTACCGTAAGACAGGGATTCCTGGAGGAATCAAACGTAAATCCGCTCACGGCGATGACTGAGATGCTCAGCGTGCTGCACCGCTACGGTGCTGCACAGCAAACCTTATCCACTATCGACGCGGTGCGCGGAATCGCCGTCACCGACCTCGCCAGGCCCGTCTGAGGAACAATCATGGATCCGGCACTTCGCGCCGCCGCCACAGGCATGATGGCGCAGCAGACACGCACGGAAGTAATCGCCCACAATCTCGCCAACGTGAACACGCCAGGTTTCAAACGCAGCCGGGCTCACTTCGAGGACCTGCTGTATCAGACCGTGCAGGGACAACAGGTGCTAGGAGAGAACGACACTCAGATCACGCCTGCTATTCAGGTGGGTCGCGGAACCCGCCTTGCGGGCGTCCAGCGCATGCACCAGCAAGGTCCTATCGAGGAAACGGGGCGCAACCTGGATGTCGCCATTGAAGGCGAGGGTTTCCTCCAGATCCAGCTGCCCTCGGGAGAAACCGCGTACACGCGTGACGGCAGTCTTCAGATCTCCGATCAGGGGGTGCTCGTCATCGGTGCAGGCTATGCCCTGCAGCCACCGATCAGAGTCCCCGAGGATGCTTCAGATTTCACCGTGTCCAGCACTGGCGTCGTGAGCGTACGTCGCGGCAACGACATCCAGCCTACAGAGATCGGACGGATAGAACTTGCACGCTTCGCCAATCCATCCGGACTCCTCTCACTTGGCCAGAACCTGCTCGCTGCCACGGCAGCGTCCGGATACCCGGTGGTTGGCTTCCCCAACGACTCGGGCATGGGTCGTCTGCAGCAGAACAGTCTCGAAGGATCGAACGTCGAAATCGTTCAGGAAATGGTGGAAATGATCGCTGCCATGCGCGCCTATGAGATCAACTCCAAGGCCATCAAGACAGCTGATGAGATGGGCCAGATCGCCAACAACATCGTACGGTAATACGGCCCATGTTACGCGGGATCGTGAAACTGTTGACTGTCATCGTCGTACCACTGGCCATTCCGGGCATGTTGCCTGCACAGCCTGACACGCCCAATACGCGTGCGCTCGAACCATCCGCTGCTGCAGTGTCCGGAATCGACGGTAGCACGAAAGCTGCCGTGCGACCTGTCACACGCGACCAGCGTCGGGTAACCCTGGCAATAGCCACGAGAGACCTGGCACGCGGTGACACACTGAGCGCTACGGACTTCGTTCTCATGGATACCGTAATCACGTGGAGATGGGGCAGCGTTGGCCCCGACACGTCACTGCCGGCCGCTGGATGGGTGACCCGTCGTGCAATAACCGCGGGCGAGGTGTTGCGCATGCCGGCCGTCACAGCTCCGCCAGTAGTCACAAGTGGCGCAAAGGTGGTTGCCGTCTGGCAGGACGGACTGGTACGCCTGACGCTGTCCGGTGTTGCAACGAATACGGCAGCGCTCGGGGCGCCCGTGAGTGTTCGCGTCGACAGAAACCGCAGACTCGACGGCATAGCCGTCGGACCCAATACCATCCGTCTCCGCTGGGATAACGAATAATGATATCTGCATCGTTCTCACGACTCCGCCGACTCCATGGAGCCATCCGCGCGACGGGTTGGGCAGCAGGTGTGCTTGTGTCCGTTCTGCCCGCGAGCACCAGGGCCCAGGCCTCTGTACCGCCCGCAGACACCACCGGAGCAGTCGCCGTCAACGCGCCTCTGAAGACGCCCGCTGCTCCAGCAATCACCCCACGCGCATCGTGGACGGCCGACAGGCGCGACTTCGTCATCGGCGACATCATCACCGTGCTGATAGACGACTATACCATTTCCACTGCTGTGAAGGAGAATGTGGCAACTGACTCCCGCACACGAGGATTATCAGTGAGCGCACGCATCCCCGAATGGTCGAAGAATGCGGGCCTTGACTCCCGCAACACTGCCGATCAGGCTCAGCGTGGCAGTGCACGACGCGAGAATCGCTTCCAGAACGAGATGAGCGTCCGGGTCGTCGGAGTGGGAGAGGGAGGTCTCCTCCAGGTGAAGGGAACCAAGACGATCGACGTAGACAAGTCCAAACAGAACATCGTCTTCACCGGATGGGTTCGGGCACAGGATGTTTCGGTAAGCAACCTCATCGAGTCGAGCCGCGTCGCCGACCTGCAGATCGGATACGTCTCACCTGGGCCGCTGGGCAAGCCGAAGCAGGGGATCATCAGCAGAGTACTTGGGGTGTTCTGGCCATGATACACGACAATCGCATTTTCGCTGTATTCCTCGCCGCTCTCGCCCTTCTTTCATCGCAAGCACGTGCGCAGAACGGTGTCCGGATCCGTGACGTGACTGCCGCCGAGGGTGCGATGCCGGTACGCCTGGTCGGCTATGGTCTCGCAGTCGGACTGGATGGCACGGGCGATCGTGCAATCGGAAACCAGACAGCCGGACCAACAGTGCAGGGAGTCATCAACACGCTTCGTCGGTTCAACGTTGAGGTACCTGCCGACTTGATACGCATGCGCAACGTTGCTGCCGTCCTCGTGACCGCCGAGGTGTCTCCCTACCTTCGTGCCGGTGGTCGTTTCGAAGTTCACGTCTCCAGCATGGGCGATGCTCGTTCCCTGCGAGGTGGTGTGCTGTACATGACACCGCTGGTCTCCGACCCGGAAGGCCCGGCGTTGGCTTCTGCGCAGGGTTCGTTGCTTGTGAGTGATGGTGGAGCGGTACTGCGCTACTCGCCAACACACGAAACGACGGCCCGCATTCCCGCCGGAGGCATACTCGAGGCTGATCTCTCCCGTCCCGCAATCACTGCAGTCTCCCGCCTTATTCTGCGAGAGCCCGACCTCGGCATGGCAACCAGAATCAGCACGGTCATCAATGAGGCGATGGGCGAGAATACAGCCGTGGTCGAAGATGAGGGTTCTGTCATCATCACCCTTGCTGACTCCACTCAGAGACCGGTAGCACTAGCCAGGATCCGCGAACTGTCAGTAACTCCCGAAGCACGTTCGCGACTCATAATTGATGGTCGTGACGGTACTGTTGTCGCCGGCGGAGACATGGTTGTCGGTGCTGCAACCGTGAGTCACGGGGCAATCACGCTGGCCATCGGGCAAGTGGCTGATAATGACACTGCGGCCATCCCCGGCAGCGTGAGGCTGCCGTCAGGCATCCCGGTTCAACGCGTGGCGACCGCATTGCACGCCGTCCAGACACCAGTCAATGAAATCGCGGCGATCTTCGCTGCGCTTCGTGAAGTCGGTGCCATTACCGCTGAGGTAATCGTCAGATGATCGGCCCCGTAACGCCCACTGCGTTACCCGTCACCAACTCTGTTGATCGGCCTGTCCGACCTGGCGATGATGACCGTAGACTGCGCGATACTGCAAAGCAGCTTGAGGCGCTTTTCGTCCAGCAGTTGTTCAAGGTCATGCGTGAGACCGTCCCTCAGCAGGAAGGTTTCGTCACAGGGGGTGCAGGAGAAGACATGTTCACCGGACTGATGGACGAGCACATTGCTGCCGAAACTCCCAATCAACTGGGGAGCGACCTCTCCCAGGCGTTGTACCGTCAACTGCGCGGTTTCCTGCCGGACCGCGAGGCGGGCCAGTTCCCGACTACCGATTCAACGAATACCGTATCAATCTCGGACTGATGTTGACAACGACTATACCCGCACCTGAAGTCGCGCTGCGAAGCAGCAGCAGCAGTTCCCCTGCGCTGCTCGAGGTGCTGTACGACGCACTATTCAGCGAACGACGTCTGCTCGATGATCTCATCGCGCAGATGCGTCGTCAACGGACAGCCGTAGCAACGGATGATATCCAGGGAGTCGATGACAGCACCTTCGCCACCCATCGCATTCTCGCCACGCTGGGTCAGGCGCGTCAGCGTCGGCGTCAACTCAATGTCCTGCTGGGTGGTTCGGAGGAATGTACGCTTCGTGAACTCGAGGAATTGCTCGGTGATCGTGTGGATGAACGGCTCCGCGACGCCCGGCTGCGTCTCCAGCAGGCGGCTGACCTGTTGACGCGGGAGGTGGGTATGAATCGCAAACTGCTCCGTGAGGCACTCAACAACACGCAACAGCATGTTCGCGTCCTTGCTGGCAGCTCCGTCACATCACCCACATACGCCACCGAGGGGCTGGCGTCAGTCGCGCCCGACAGCGCACGTGGTGGATTGGTCAACCGGACGGTGTAACCATGGGATCAGGCCTGTTCAGCATTGCGCGCGGCGCGCTGTTAACGCATCAGACTGCGCTGCAGACCATTTCGCACAACATTGCAAACGCGGAAACGGATGGTTATTCGCGGCAGGAAGTCGTGCTGGCGGCCAACACTCCGGTCAGACTTGACTACGGAAACGTTGGCACTGGCGTCCATATAGCGACCATACAACGCAAGCGGAACATACTGCTGGACGAAAACTTCCGTTCCGCAAGTGTGCTGGCCGGCAACACCTCCATGCGCCGCGAACTGCTGCAGAGGGTTGAGAATATCTTCGGTGAACCCAGCGACATCGGGATGGCCAACGCACTCGATCAGTTCTGGAACTCCTGGAGCGATCTTTCGGCACAGCCGGACAGCCTTGCGGCTCGTGCCGTCGTTCAGCAGCGCGGCCGCCAGATTACGCAGTTGTTCAACAACTACGACACGCAACTCACGCAGCAGCGTTCGTCCGGCCTCGAACTGCTGGAGAGCACTGTCAGCCGCATCAACAGCCTTGCTTCTCAGGTCGCCGAACTGAATAACCGTATTCTCGCCAGCGAGGGCAATGGGAATGTTGCCAATGACTTGCGCGACATGCGGGATCTCCACGTGGATGAACTTGCCCGGATAGCTGGTACACGTGTCGTCAATCAGCCAAATGGTACCACAACAGTCATAATCGGCAATTCGACACTGGTCGAGAGCAATTCATGGAACGCTGTGTCGGCCCAGCTGGAGACCATCATACCTCCTCCTGCGGTCCCCGTCACTGACGTGCCGGTACGTATCCGGCTCGGCGACTCTCCCGACCGGCTGGCACCGCTCGACGGCGAATTGAGCGCCATCGTCAGGCTCCTCAACGATGACATACCTGCTGTTCGCGGGCGCCTTGATGCAATGGCAAGTCAGTTGGTCAGTGCCGCGAACTCTGTACATACGGGCGGATTCGTCTTCAGCGGTGGTGCAGTGCCGGGAACGGCTGCCGGTAACTTCTTCGACGCCGGATCAATTGCAAATCCGGTGAGCGCTGCCACGATCAGGCTTGATGCCGGCGTTGCTGCCAATGCAGGGAGGATAGCTGCCAGCAGCGACCCGAACGGGCCGAGTGACAACGGTACTGCACAGGCGATGGCTTCGTTGCGTATCGCCGAGGGAACCGTAAGCTGGCTCTCACCAGGTGGCAACACAGAGACCGGTTCTTTCATGGGTTTCTTCCGGGGCCTTGTGACCCGGCTCGGAGTCGACGTGGCTTCGGCCAATGATGCCGCCACGACCGCCGAATCTATTTCGCAGCAGGCCGATTTCCGGCGGCAGTCTGTAAGTGGTGTCAGCACCGACGAAGAACTGGTGAACATGCTGCGTGTGCAGCAGGCATATCAGGCAGCGGCCAAGATGATCACGGCAGCGGACGAAATGCTCAAGACACTGATCTCTCTCGTCTGAGAGCCATGCTGGTTCTCGCGCGCCGCGAAGGCGATTCGATAATGATCGATGGAGGCATCCGCATCGTCGTGGTGTCGTGCGATCGCCATGGTACGCGTCTGGGCATCGAGGCACCGGCGCATGTCAAGATCCTTCGTGGAGAGATCGCGGAGCAGGTAGCGCTGGAGAACCAGCGCGCTTCGGCCCCGGTGGACTCGTCATGGCTTGCTGCGCTCGGCAAGCCGACCGCGCAAGACGGCTCGGCAGGTCCGCTGCCTGGGCCCACCTCCTGATATGTCAGCCCAGCCCTGCGCGAGCCGCTGCCAGTGTACGTATGCGGATGACACAGCCGCTGGTGGTGGCGTCGGCACAACCGTTACTGCCACTCAACAGCCAATCCACCGCAGCGCGATCAATCAGATCAGCAACATCCGCCCTGTCGTCTGTAATGTCGCTTTCGGCCCGCACAATAACTTCTGCTCCGGCCGTCTCCAGGAACACGACGATATCGCTACCGGGTCCCAACCTTCGAGCCGAAGCCAGCAGGCTTACCACGACTGCATGAGCCAGAGCGACCGGATCAGCCAACACCGGGACGATGTCGTTCATCTTCCGTACAACGACTTTCCTGTGCACAAAACCGGGATGGTGTGCAAGGAGACGCAAGGCCATATCCACAGCATCGGTGACCAGCATCGGCTCCGGTGCAGCGCCGGTGCGTTCTGGCAGCAGGCGAAGTGTCTGGAGCAATACTTCGAGCTGCTCCACTTCGCTGCCAAGGTTCTCAAGTACCCGTTTATCGATATCCGTGTCACGGCTGTGCGCTCCCGCCAGGATACTCACCGCGGTCAGCCGGTTACTCATGGCATGAGACAACCAGCGCAGCAGATCGTCATGAATGATGACCCACCGGGCAATACCGGTCGCTGCTCCTGCGGAGGCAGCGGCCAGCCGGCCTGGTTCATCGACGATCGTCTTCACTGAAACTCCTCCCCTGTTCCGGATTCCATCGCGTGTTCGTCATCATAGGGCTGGTCATAGTCTTCGGCGCAGTCATCGGTGGATATGTCATGCATCATGGACAGATCGCCATCCTGATCCAGCCGAATGAGTTCATCATTCTTGGCGGCGCAGCGCTGGGTACGCTGATCATCGCCAATCCGCCGTCTGTGCTCAAGGCATGTATTGCGCAATTGCTCGGACTTCTCAAGCCCAACCCATATGGCGCCAGTGCTTATGCCGAACTGCTGCAGGTACTCTACGAGGTCTTTCAGAAGGCCCGCAAGGACGGCCTAGTGGGGCTCGAGGCACACATCGAATCGCCGGAAACCAGCGATATCTTCCAGAAGTATCCGTCCTTCCTGAACAACCACCACGCTGTTGCACTGCTGTGTGACACGCTCAAGGTACTGCTCACCGGCACGGTGGAAGACCATAATCTCGCCGAGATTCTCGACGTCGATCTTGACAAGCACCACCATGAGGGAATGCTCGCTCCCCATGCCTTCGCCACTGTCGGAGATGCTATGCCCGGCTTCGGCATTGTGGCTGCGGTTCTGGGTATCATAGTCACCATGGGTTCCATAGGAGGCGCTGCCTCGGAGGTTGGCGAGAAAGTAGCCGCTGCCCTTGTCGGAACCTTCCTGGGCATTTTGCTCGCGTATGGAGTATTCGGACCACTTGCAAAGGCCATGGAATCGCGTTTACACGCTGAACACGACTATATGCTCTGCATCCGCACTGCACTGTTGTCATTTGCCCGGGGCGATGCGCCCATGACTGCCGTGGAGTTCTCTCGCCGCAATATCGAACCTCACGAAAGGCCCAGTTTCGCAGAACTGGAGGAACTGACCCGCAAGAAGGCGGCCTGATCCATGCCGCCGCGTGCAGGCAGGAAAATCGTCATTGTTCGCAAGAAGAACATCGTTGGTGGCGGACACCACGGTGGATCGTGGAAAGTTGCCTACGCCGATTTCGTCACCGCAATGATGGCGTTCTTCATGGTGATGTGGATCCTGGGCATGGACGACAGTACCAAGCAGGCTATCGAGGGTTACTTCGCAAACCCTGTGGGCTACAAGAAGGGCTACGGGGCGGGCTCAAATCCCCTCGCCAACGGCTCGACCGTCGGACGTATGCAGAGCAATCCTCTGAGGCTGGTAGTCCGTTCCAATGAACAGAGGACATTTGAACACTTGCGGCAGGCCATCCTCGAAAAACTTGCCGCAAGCGACTCTCTCAAACGCCTCAACGCTCAGGTGGATGTCCAGGTCACCCAGGAAGGCCTGCGGATAGAACTGGTGGAATCCGGAACGGGGGATATCTACTTCCCGCTAGGTTCAGCCCGTATGAATGCAATCACCGTTCTCGCTCTCCAGCTCGTTGGTCATGAATTGTCCCCGCTTGCCCAATCGATCGTGATTGAGGGACACACGGATGCAGCACAGTTCGGAAAAGACGCGTCCTACACCAACTGGGAGCTATCCGCCGATCGCGCGAATGCGGCACGCCGAGTACTTCAGGTGGCTGGGGTGAACCCCGAACGTGTAAGTGAAATACGCGGCTATGCGGACACCAAACCCCGAATTCCCAACAACGCGATGGCTGCTGCCAATCGGCGCATTTCCATATTGATACCATTCACGAATCTGCCTGCCAGTGC
>CAYSKN010000007.1:25514-28785 GCA_964431565.1 uncultured Gemmatimonas sp. | reverse complement strand
GCGGCGTCCAACGTCATCGGTGATGTTGACACGCCCAACCAGTCCGCCGATCGGCCCCGGCGGGGGCCACGGGGGGGGGGGGTTCGGCCGGGCGCCGAGCGGGCCTCATCGCGTGCAGGCGGTTTCGGTGCCACCGGGCCCGGACGCCCGGGTCCAGGCACTTTCGCCGACTGTGATGTAGGTGGACTGGGAGGGCTGGGAGACCTTTTCTCGTCGATGTTTGGGTCTGGTGCCCGCAATCACGCCAAGGGGCCGGAGCGGGGGCAGACTGTTGAGCGGTCGGTCGAGGTTCCCCTCAGGGTTGCCGCAATGGGCGGCAAGGTGCAGGTGGATATCGAGGTGAATGAGGAATGCAGCGCCTGTCACGGCTCGGGCGCTGCACCAGGCGCGCAGATCAGGCCTTGCGAGGAGTGTGGTGGACGGGGTGTCATTTCGTTCGGACAGGGGAGTTTTGCGGTCAACCGGCCATGCCCGGTGTGTATGGGCAGGGGTACGGTTCCCTCGGAACCCTGTCCAGTGTGCAGTGGGACTGGTGAGGCGCGCGTTCGGCGCAGGGTGGCCATCTCGGTGCCGGCTGGTGCTGAATCAGGTCACAAGGTCCGTCTTCGCGGGCAAGGTGGAAAGGGGCTGAACGGAGGGCAACCAGGTGATCTGATGATCACATTCGATGTGAAGCCGGATCGCTTCTACAAGCGTGATGGTCTTGATCTCATCGCCACGGTGCCAATCAACATCGCGCAGGCGACGCTCGGTTCCAGGATCAGTGTGCGCACGCTCGATGGAAAGAAGGTGGCGATCCGGATTCCTGCGGGTACCTCCTCGGGCAGGCGGTTCAAGATATCCGGCCACGGCATCAGCAAGGATGGTCAGAAGGGAGATCTGCTGGTTGAGGTGAACATCACTGTGCCAGGAACGCTCGACGAGGCTCAACAGAAGGTGATGAAGGAATTCGCCGAGGCCAGTGGTCTCAGGTACTGAGGGTGACAGCCTGATGCAACGAGCCCATCGTGTGGCCACGACAGCCGTCGCATGTACTACACTGTGGTGCGCGGTGGTGGCGGCCGTGCCCGAGGCAGCCCGTGCACAATCCGCGGTGCGATACGTCAACAGGGATGCCGACACCAGCAGTGCCGGAACATCAGACACAGCGTGGCAATTCGGACAGTGCATGGCAGGCATTACATATGGTGTGCCGCTCAGGCTCGCGGCGTCTTACGGGATGGGATTCGTACGTGAGTATCCTTCCCATGACCTGTGCACGCTTGGTGTAACAAGGCTGGGGCTCGGTGGTGCGGAGGTTTCTGCGGGGCTCGCCATCTCGTCGGGGCCGTTCGGCACTGGTGCTGCCGTGACTGCCGGGCTGCTGCGCACTTTCAACGAGCCGCGTGGCGCGCTTGCCCGCCGTAACTATCTCGGCGCGTCGCTGCATGTCTGGCCTCTGCTGGCGCTCGGAGGCGAGATCGGCGTTTTCCGACGACTGGGAACTGATCCTGCTCAGGTCACAACTGGTCGCAACCTGGTGGTGTGGTCTCTCGGATTCGGCTTCTGATGGATGTACGGCCGTGAATGCATGCGAAGCCGCTGTGTGCCGTTCCCTGTGAACATCCGCTGCCGACGGCGGGTATCGGGCTCATGATTGCTCTCGATACCATGCCTGATGTTTTCACGACACCGCTCAGCGTGACAGCCGCCGTATTCGCTGGCTGATGACGGCGACGGCCATCTTGATGACGGCGACGGCCATCTTGATGACGGAAACGGCCGGCTCGTGACAATAGCGTGAACAGACAACCGTAGTGCGGCGCAGTTTCGTGAATCAGCTCACCGCCGCCGGCAATCGCATGCCGGTGGATGCAGGCTCGCTGTCAGTCCAGACCGGACGTTCTATCACTCCCCCGCCCAGCACCACATCGTCCCTGTATATCACGAGCGACTGACCGGGAGAGATCGCCCTGATCGGATCATCGAGCGAAATGCGGATGGAATCGCCGTTGAGCGCCACGATACTGCCGACAGAGGGCCGTGCCCGACTGCGCACCTGTACCTGCACTTTGCTGCCCACAGGTGGGACTTCCGTCAACCAGTTGAGTTCGCCGGCCTCGAGACCACTAGCATTGAGTTCGTCGCACGTACCGATTATCACGGCACGCTCCTGTGGCACGATCTGAACCACGAACATAGGTTCCGAAAAACCGCCCGGCAGGCCCTTTCTCTGGCCTATGGTGAATCGTGCGAAACCCTGATGCTCACCGACGACCTCGCCACTCGTAAGGCGCACCGGACCCGGGCGCAACGCCGGTGCGTGAGCACCCAGGCGCTCCTCGATTACGCTGACGTGATCACCATGGGGTACGAAACAAATATCCTGGCTCTCGACCTTGTTCGCGGTGCGCAGCCCGAATCGCCGCGCTATCGCCCGCGTCTCCTCCTTCGTATAACCGCCGATCGGGAGTACCAGGCGATTGAGCACAGGACGGTCAATGCCCCACAGGAAGTAACTCTGATCCTTGCTGCGATCGAGGCCGCGCAGGAGAACCCTGTTCTTCTGCAAGCCCATACGAGCGTAATGGCCGGTTGCGAGCCATGGTGCGTCTATCGCGTCTGCCTTGTGAAGCAGATCGCGGAACTTGGTGAACGTATTGCAGCGCACACAAGGAATCGGTGTGCGACCACGCGCGTACTCCCGCACGAAGTCTTCGATCACATCGTGCCCGAAGTGATCCACCAGATTGGTGACGTAATGCGGAATTCCGAGCCTGTCGCAGACTCTGCGGGCATCGCTGGTGGCATCGAGTGAACAGCAGGGCCGGTCGGGGACATCGGCGCCATCTTCGTGCAGTTTCATTGTAACGCCAACCACGTCACATCCGTTTTCCATCAGCAGCGCAGCGGCGACGGAAGAGTCTACACCACCACTCATGGCAATGAGTACACGACTGCCAACTGGCGGCAGAGCAGAAATCGTGAGTTCGTTCATGTATGGGGCCCCATCGTCCCCGGCCGGATCGAACCTGGCAAATGCATCATGAGTCAGTCATACCTGAAACAGACCGAAATCAGGCTAGAAGTCCACCACTGCGAACGTGGAGGCACCTGCAGTGGTTGCCTGAGGACTCCGAACCCTTGTGGCGAGCGCGACAAGCGCTTCAACCGTCTGATCAACATCGGAGTCGCGATTGAGTACCCCGAACGAGAAACGCAGTGCCGCACTCGCGAGCGATGGTGGGACACCCATTGCTGAGAGTACATGTGATGCCGACACACTTCCACT
>CAYSKN010000007.1:5829-25504 GCA_964431565.1 uncultured Gemmatimonas sp. | reverse complement strand
TGGCACGCCGAGCCAGCACTGCAGGCTATACCGCGCATGTCGAGTGCCATCAGCATGGATTCACTGTCGGTGCCGGGAATGGAGATGTTCGACACGTGAGGCGCCCGTGATGCGCCTGAGCCGTGGATCACTGCATCGGGAATACGAGTGCGAAGAGCAGCCTCAAAATGATCCCGCAGTGTCCGCAATCGCTGTCCCTCAGCGACATGCTCGGCCAGGGTCAGTTCAGCAGCGGTGGCAAGCCCTACGGCAAAGGCTACATTCTCCGTACCTGCCCGACGGCCACGATCCTGCGATCCACCATGAAACAGAGGAGCAAGCGGCGTGTTGCGGCGTATATAGAGCGCTCCCGTGCCTTTGGGTGCGCCGATCTTGTGACCCGATATGGTGAGCAGATCGAATGGTGTTTGTCGTGCGTCCACCCCCACCTTGCCATAGGCCTGTACTGCGTCCGTATGGAACAGGACACCCGTGCTTCTGGCATACTCTGCCAGTGTCTGGATATCCTGAAGAACACCTACCTCGTTATTCACCCACATCACGCTGGTTATTGCCGTGCGGTCGTCGAGGAGGGAGCGGAAATGTTCGGTATCGACGATGCCGTCCCGGCTGACCGGTACGAGCGACTCCTCACCGCCTTCATGCACGACGTGATGCACGGTGGCCAGCACCGCCTTGTGCTCGATGGTGGTACTTACGACTTTCACACGACCGCGCGAGCGAAGCGCGTGGAACGCCCCGAGTATTGCGAGGTTGTCTCCCTCCGTGCCACCAGAGGTGAAGCAGATCTCGTCCTGACCAGCACCAAGGCAGACACCAACACGCTCGCGGGCTTCATCGAGTGCCACGCGGGCTTCCCGCCCCCAGCGGTGCATACTGCTCGGATTACCGAAGCGACGGCCGAAGAACGGCTCCATCGCCGCAGTGACCTCATCGCGCACAGGAGTAGTGGCGGCGTGATCAAGGTACACGTACTGATTCATGCTGATAAGTTAGGAGGAACCGGTCGTCGGATACACCCGTAGGGTGAGATATGTCGGCATCGGTTTGTCCCACTGCTTACACTACTCCCTCGCAGTGTACACGACCTGCATTCACTGTACGGCTGATCTGGATCGCAATGAGGCCTTTGATCTCTTCCCTGTGGGCAGGAGGCTGGCCTTTGATGGCAGGCGGGGCCGCCTGTGGGTGGTGTGCCGGAGTTGTGGGCGCTGGAACCTCTCCCCGCTGGAAGAGCGCTGGGAAGCCATAGAAGCGATGGAACGTCGTTTCGCGGATACCCGGCTGAGACTGAGTACCGATCATGTAGGGCTTGCCAGGCTGCGCGAGGGCGTCGACCTGATCAGGATTGGTGAGCCACAGAGACCGGAGATGGCCGCCTGGAGATACGGTGATCAGTTCGGGCGACGCAGGAAGCGACAGCTTCTCATCACCGGAGCCGTTGTGGGTGGTGCCGCCGCGATCATCGGCGGCATTGCTGCCGTGGGCGTTTCGGTAGGAAGCTTTGCTGGTATCTATGCCAACAGCGGGATCTGGCAGGCGCTGATTCATGGGCGTCAGAAAACATCCATCGGATACATCAGACTTCCGGACGGGAAGTTGGTGGATGTTCAGCGTCGTCATGCCCGCATGAGTGCCCTCGAGAACGTGGATAATGACAGCCTGCTGCGTTTGCGGTTCGAGCATGTGGGAGGATCGACGATACTGACTGGCGATGAAGCAATGCGGGTGGCGGCACGGCTGATGCCAACGGTGAATCGTTTTGGTGGTTCTGCCGCCAAGGTGCAGGGGGCAGTGCGACTGCTCGAGGAGGCAGGCTCGCCCATGGGTGTCATGCTCGATGCGCAGCGACGCCATGGCTGGCGTTCGGGGGACACGTCGTGGCGTGCCGTCAGCGGAAGTCGCCGCCGCATGATTGGCAGCTCCGGTATGAGTGTGCAAAGGATCCCTGGTGCACTGCACACGCTTGCAATCGAGGAACGCCTGGCAATGGAGATGGCGGTACACGAGGAGAGTGAGCGACGCGCCATGGAGGGCGAACTGGAACTGCTGGAGCAGGCATGGCGTGAGGCTGAGGAAGTGGCGAAGATAGCCGATGGAATGTTCACTCCCCAGGCCATTGAATCCCGCATCGAAGAGATGCGTCGGCTGCGCTGAAGGAGGACCAGCTGCCGATGAATCACGATTGGGCATATCTGCCTGCCCTGCGGTGCCAGCTTCAGGGCCGGTTGGCTCTAGTCGGTTATAAGCTGCCTGGAGGCCTGGCGCGAAGCAGTGCCCGTACCGGTGCGGCATCGGCACCCGCGACTGCCAGCGGTGCAGCCAACAGTTCATAATGCCCTGCAGGGACGTCGCGCAGGTCGAGATTCTCGAGGACGGCCACACCACGTCCGAGCAGGGCGTGGTGTATTTCGAGTGATTTGCTGTGACGCCGGTCCACACTCGGAGCATCCACTCCACACAGCTTCACACCCTGATCCACGAGCCAGTTGGCGGCGTCAGGGGTGAGCGCTGTCCAGTCGTCGGGGAACACTCCTGCCGCAATGCTGCTGCCCGTGCGGAACAGCACCCGGGTGATGTCGAGTGGGTCGGGAAGTGTTTCAATGAGATGCTGCAGGAATTGCCGGGTCACCTGATGCGCGTTTCCGGCATGAGCGTACGGGAGTTCCAGGACCACTGCATAGCCAATGAAGACACCCGGGTCCAGGCCGTCAGAGGCGGGCCAGTCGGAACACACATGAAGCGGCGCATCGGCATGCGTGCCGACATGGAATGACGTCGTGACCGTAGCGAGGTTGACCGATTCTCCCCGCTCACGACGCATAGCCCATCCGCATGTGAACGGATGGTCGCCGGGCCACTCGGGGGTGGCAGCACCCATCGGAATCGAGATGTCACGCCACATGCCTATGCCCCTGCGCCGTCCGTATGTGCCTGGTCAGAAGGTGGATACGCCAAGGTTCATGACGTCATCGACGAGCATCGTCTCTTCGGTGAAGAATGGTTCGCCGTAGCGTGCCCTGATCAGTGATCCGTAATGTGCAGCGTGATGTCTAATGATGTCATACAGCGGCTCTCCGTTTGGGAAGACTTCTCCTGCCTGCGTAGCACCGTCGAACTGTGAAGCGAAGCACCTGATGGCCTCGAGCTTGCGCCCGAGCTGCGCACTGATGTCAACCACGAAGGTGGGCTTCACGTGATCTTCCCGGTACGTGATGACGTGGAGAAGCTTGAACGGGCGGAATGAGGGATGATCTCCGGGTTCGTACTTTGCCAGGCCACTCAGGAAGCATGCATCGCGAACCAGTTCGGTGGTCCGGCGGTGATCGGGGTGCCGTCCGTGTACTGCAGGAGCAATCACGACACGCGGGCGGAGCGCCCTCAGACTTCGGACCAGCCTGGCGCGGGTGGCATTGTCGTTGGTAATGCCGGCGTCGGGCAGGCCGAGGTTCTCGCGTACGTGGATCCCCATCACGCGTGCGGCCGCTGCAGCCTCCGACGAACGCAGCGCTGCAGAGCCGCGAGTCCCCATTTCTCCCTGTGTGAGATCAAGGATTCCCACCCGATGGCCGGCATCGACAGCCCTGATCAGAGTTCCGCCGCAGGTGAGTTCCGCATCATCGCGATGTGGTGCAATTGCCAGCAGGTCGAGAGCCGCAACAGAAGACATTCCGCAACGTAGGGCACTACAGCCAGAGGCGGAAGCTGATCACTCCCGGCATACCCCTGTCGCCACCGGTCATCGGTGTCGCGTCTGTCGGAGCAGAACGATATCCGGGCGCTGTACCTTGTCAGCAACGCCCGACTCAGACATGCTCAAGGGGTGAACCTACAGGAACTGTACTTCCATTACGAACCGATGGTACGCCCGGTCCTTCGGATCGGTCCCATTGTCGGTGGAGTGGCAATGCTGGTGTGGCGTGTACGGGAAACGCGCGTGCCGGTTACCTCGCGTTCGATACTTGTACCGCCGGTTGCGATGAGTACCGGATTCGGCATGTTCCTCGTACCCATGACACGCATCGCCTGGAGTTGGGCTCTGGCTGCGTTTCTGGTCGGGCTTCTCGTGCTTTCGTGGCCGCTCGTTGGATCATCCAGACTGCACGTGCGGGGTGGGGTTGTTTATATGCAACGCTCGCGTGCCTTTCTCGTGATATTGCTTGCATTGCTTGCCCTGCGTGTACTGCTGCACGAGCAGGTCGGACATCTCATATCGCCAATACAGACTGCAGCTGTTTTCTACCTCCTGGCGTTCGGCATGATAGTACAGTGGCGCCTCAGGATGTATCGTGACTATAGGCGTATCAAGGCGAAGATCGGCTGAAGCAGAAGTGTTGCCTGGCCGCTCGATGATCTGGCACAGACCCGGCGGTGTTTTCCGGTTCACTCGTAACGCAGCGCCTCGACAGGGTCTAGCCTGGCGGCCCGACTGGCCGGCAGTATGCCGAAGAGAATACCCGTTACGCAGCTTGCTCCGATTGCGGCCAGCACCGCCGCGGGCGGTATGCTCGCCTCAATCGGTGTGTAATGCCGGATGGCAACTGTAGCTATCCAGCCAACCAACAGGCCAATGCTTCCGCCAATGACGGTAAGCGTGGCTGCCTCGACGAGGAATTGCCAGAGGATCGTCCTGCGGGTTGCACCGAGCGCCTTGCGAACTCCAATCTCACGGGTGCGCTCGGTGACGGAGATCATCATGATGGCAACCACGCCAACACCACCCACTATGAGGCCTACACCCGACAGCGCAAGCATGACTATGAAGAACATCCCGAAGATCTGATTGTATGTCTCGAAGAGCTTGTCCTGTGTCAGTATGGCGAAACTCGATTCCTCCGACGGCCTCAGGCCGCGCAAACCACGCAGGGTGGCGGTTACCTCGTCTATCACCACATCTCGTGCGGCTCCGCCCCGTGGCTTGACGGCGAGTCCGATGTCGTCGGGCCGCGCACCCAGATGACGGATCAGCGATTGTATTGGCACTATCGCCCTGGGTCGTTCGCCTCCCGACAGAAAGCTGCTGTTGTCCTTGAAGACGCCAATTACTTCGAACGGAACATCGCCTATGAGCAGAGCCTTGCCTATAGGGTCCGAGTCACCGAAGACACGCTCCACCATGAGAGTACTGATGACAACAACGCGTGCACTTGCTCGTGCTTCGGTAGGAGTGAATGTCCGTCCTGGATAGAGTTCGGGTGGGCTCACTATCGTCCAGTCAGCTGAATAACCGGTCACCTGGGCGCCTGGCAGTTCGCGGTCACGATACTTGACCTTTGCACCCCAGTTGCCCTGTTCCACCACAACCTCAACAGTGCTGAGCCGTCTGAGGGCATCAATCTCATTGTTGCGCAACGGTGGATTGCGCAACCACTTACAGGTCTCTTCGCTTCCGTCACATGCTTCGAACTGAATGGGATAACGGGAAATGAAGAACGTGGTCGGACCTGCACTGGCGAAGTCCCGTTCAACCGACTTGTTGATGCCGTGAATGGCACCCGCAATTGCGACCACGACGAAGACGCCGACCGCTATACCGAGAATCGTCAGACCCGCGCGCACCTTGTTGGCGCGCACAGAATCGATTGCGATACGGATACCTTCAGTCACTGCGAAGAGACGTGTGCGCAATGCAGACATGTGCTATTCCTGCCGGAGGGCGACGACTGGATCAAGCCGTGCGGCGCGACTGGCCGGATATACGCCGGATATGATACCGACGCCTGCACCAAGCGCGACCCCCACCATGACGGACCATGGTGCAACGCTTGCCGGCAGTGGGGAAACCACCGATATGAACTTTGCCAGTCCGATGCCAAGTGCTATACCCACGACAGACCCGGCAGCGCCAAGCGCGCTGGCCTCGATGAGGAACTGAAGCAGGATGTCACGCCTCCTGGCTCCAAGTGCCTTCCGGATACCGATCTCGCGAGTACGTTCGGCAACGGCTACGAGCATGATATTCATGATCACGATGGCGCCAACGACGAGCCCGATGGCTGGCAGGGCGACCCCGGCAATAATTAGATAACCCTTGATCTTTGCCCAGAACGCAAGCGCAGAATCGGATGTCTCAAGTGCAAAATTATCCTTCTGGGCCGGACGCAGCTTGCGTAACGCGCGCATCGTTGCGCGCACGGTTTCCATGTCCTGCTTCAGCATCTCTGCGTTCGAGGACTGGACAACAATGGCGTCCACGATGTTTGGACGGCTGTTGAGGAATCGCCTGGCAGGCGAACGCCAGCTCGTGACAAGGTAGTTGTCCAGGGACACTCCAAGCATCTGCCCCTGCGGTTCGGCGAGGCCGATCACGCGGAATGGCACACCACCGATCCTGAGCTCACGATCAATGGGATCGAGCCCCGGAAAGAGCCGCTTCGCAGCATCGACTCCGATGACCACCAGCTTTTCGCCACGCGCAAGCTCCTGATCACTGAGGACGCGTCCATCACTCACTCCGAGCTTCTTGACACTGAAGTAGGCGCCATCCACTGCGGTGACACTGATCTGGCGGGGTCTGCCTCCGAAACTCGAGGTCACCGCGGCCTGTCCCTCACTGGTGATATACCAGCTCGTTCCTGCCGGCAGCGCTGCAACGACCGGTGCGACATCAATGATTTCGATCGGCGGTCGCTTCCGGTACTCTTCCCGCGTCATGGCATCGATATCGCCCATGTCCACATTGGGCCGGCGGCGCACCTCGAAAGTATTGATGCCGATCAGCTTGCCGACAACATCCTCCTCCATGTAACGGCTCATGCCCTCGACTATTGATACAACCGAAATGAGAAACATCACGCCAATGCACACACCGAGAAGGGTGAATGCGCTCTTGAGCTTCTGAATGCGAATGGTGGCGAACGCCAGGCGTACTGCTTCGAAGAACGACACGGCCGGTCAGCGTATCACGGGTGCAAGCGGCACGACGCCTTCATCGGTGCGGGCGATGAATCTCGCGCGGCGTTCGTCGCTTGCGATAAGTCCATCGCGAAGCACGACGACCCGCCGCGCATGCGCTGCTATGTCGGCTTCGTGTGTCACCATCACCACGGTCTGCCCCTGTCGCGACAGATCCTCGAATACACGCATGATCTCCTCTGATGTCTGCGAGTCGAGATTGCCGGTGGGCTCGTCGGCAAGCAGAATCGACGGACGATTGACCAGTGCGCGGGCGATTGCAACGCGCTGGCGTTGGCCACCCGAAAGTTCGTTGGGGCGGTGATGCATGCGCTCCCCAAGCTGCACCTTCTCGAGTGCCTCCGCCGCCCGTTGCCTTCGCTCCTGTGTGGGTACGCCCGCATAGACGAGCGGAAGTTCGACGTTATGAAGTGCCGATGCGCGTGGCAGGAGGTTGAACGTCTGGAAGACGAAGCCGATCTCCCGGTTGCGCACACGAGCGAGTTCGTCGTCGCTCATGGTCGAAACCAGCATACCGTTGAGCCAGTACTCACCGTCTGTTGGCGTGTCGAGACAGCCGATCAGGTTCATGAGGGTGGATTTTCCGGATCCGGATGGTCCCATGATGGCTACATATTCATTGCGCTGAATGGCCAGATCCACTCCGCGCAATGCACGTACCACCTCGCTCCCCATGTCATACTCGCGTTTGAGCTGGCGCGTGACTATCACCCAGTCCCGCCCGGGAGTCGCTCCGGGAACGCTCGTTACAGCACGTCGTTCACCGGTGGTACTAATGCCGACATCATCGGCGTTCCTCACGGCTTGTTCCCGGCAGTCGCGTTCTTTTTGGCGTCCGGCCTGGCAACCTTGATGAGAGTACCGTCCTTGAGCTCACGAATTGCCTGATAGGTACCGGAGACGATCGTGTCACCGTCCTTGAGTCCATCGAGAATCTCGAAGTGGCGCTCGCCAACGATGCCGACCTTCACGGGCCTGAATGTCACCTTCTTGTCAGTGCCCACGGTGAATACGCCTTCAACGTCTCGCTTGCCGACTTCGCGCGCCGGTTGCCGTCCCAGCGTAATGGCGGTGTCGCCGGAGGGCAGGTTCTCGTTCTCGCGCACGGTGAGCGCAATTATGGGAATACTCAGCACCTTGCTGCGCGTTGCCGTCACAATCTTGGCAGTGGCAGAAAAGTCCGGACGGGTATCAGCCGGCGGGTTGACAAGCTGGACGCGGACCTCGTAATCAATGGCTTGATCGCTTCCGGATGTCGTGCCCGCGCTACTCACGGAGCTGTTGGAGATCTCCACGACTTTCCCGCTGAAGGTCGTGTCGGGGAACGCATCGATCTCAATGATCGCTGAATCTCCCACGCTGATGCGGGTGACCTCGGTTTCGTCGACTCTTACCTTGGTCTCGAGCAGGCTCATGTCGGAGATCGTGAGCAGCGTGGCCGCATCCTTGTTGAGTGTACCCATAATGGCGGTTTCACCCTCTTCCACGTTGAGGCGAGTGACCCTGCCGCTCATCGGCGCCGTGATGGTGGTACGATTGAGCGCCTGACGTGCATCGCGCACGGAGGCGACTGCCTGATCAACCGAGAAGCTGGCGGCCTCGGACAGCGCCTTGTTCACATCAAGCTGCGTTTTCAGTTGCTCCACCTGCTCGGTGCTCACGAGCTCCGGAGTCTGCTTCTGGATACCGAGTGTGCGCTCATAGTTGCGCTGAGCCTGGAGCAGGTTGGCACGTGACTGTGCAGCCTGTGCCCTGGCGGATGCCAGCGCCGCTTCCGAGCGCTGGAGTGCTGCGGTAGGCTGCTCAGGATCGATCTGGAGCAGGAACTGTCCCTTCACGACCATGTCACCTTCCTTCACGGAGAGGCGGACGATCCTGCCGGTCACGTCGGCCGAGACGTTGACCATGGTACGAGGCCGGATCTGGCCGCTGGCGGTCACGGACGCCACGAGATCACGCGCTTCGACAGCCTCGGTGCGCACCTCAACAGCTTTCGTGTTCTTCTTTTTCGCGGCTGCGAGTGCCAGAGCGCCCACTGCGACGACAAGTACTCCGGCAATGCCGAACTTCGCGATATTGGTCATGGTGTCGGCTTAGCGAAGGGGGTGGCCAACGGCGCTTTCGAGCGCCGTGAAAGCACGCTGTACGTCGTAGGTGGAGTTTATCCGGTCGCCTTCGGCGCGCTCGTAGTCGCCGCGGGCCTGCATGAGATCCACGATGTTGATGGCGCCTGCCCGGTAACGCTCCTGTGCGAGAGCCAGTGCGGTACGGGCTGTGCGTGCGTTGGTTTCCTGCATAGCTACAGTCTGTATGGCGTTGTTGAGTTGCAGATAAGCTGCCGTCACATCAGCCGTGATGCGGAGCTCCTGGATTCGCACATCCTGTTCCGCGTTTCGTTGCTGCACAGTGGCCTGCTCTATCTGCTGCTCCCGTCGGAATCCGTTGAATATCGGCAGCGAGAATGAGGCCGATATGTTGTAGGGATTGCGTGAGAAGTTGAATGGGTACTTTGCCTGCGCGTCACGGATGGCCTGCTCGGCTGCCGGCGTGAAGCTCATTTCCCTGCACACAGAGAGCATGTTGTCGAGACCGATGCGCGCCCGCACCTCCTCGGATCGTATACAGGAAGCCTGTTGCGAACTAACACTGTTCATCCCCTGCCGTATCAGCACATCCGTATCCGTGTAGCGATTGGTGAAGCCAGAGATACTTGCAGACAGGGATAGCGACGGTATATAGGCGCTGCGCGCGGATGCCAGTGATCGTCTTGTGCTCTGCTCGCGGGTACGTGAGGCGTCGAGAGAGGGATTGCCCCTGCGGGCGTTGTCCAATACATCGGCCAACGATACCGACGGTGTGGAGGGCAGGCTGGAGTCAAGTCGTGTGTCGAGTACCGGCGGCATACCGATCTGCTGATAGAGCCTGACCATCTCGATCGATGCCTGGTTGTGGGCATTGAGTGCTGCTACACGCTGCTGGCCGTGGGTAACTTCCGCACGCTGGACATCGAGCTGGGTGCCGGAGCCGACTGCCAGACGGGCCTGCGCCAATTGCAACTGTGCCTCGGTAGTGGCAAGCAGCGTATCCTGGAGTTGGGCACGCGCTAGTTGTTGCAGCGCTGTCAGGTACTGTATGGTGACATCATTGCGAAGGCGCTGTTCCGCTGCTCTGATATCGGACTCGGTGGCATCCTGATTGGCCCTGGACGCACGGCGGTCGTTCACCGCAGCCATGGAGAGACTCAGGTTCGCCGAGGCACTGATGTCGGTGGAGAGCTGGTCGTTGGTGGATCCGAATCCCTGCCCCTGAAAGAATGTCTGACGCCCCTCACGGTACCCGCCACCGAAATTGGTGGAGAGGCTCGGCAGGAAAGCGCCGCTGGCTGCCCGGCTGTTGGCTGCTGCCGTTCGCCTTGAGTTGATGGCTTTCTGGAGATCCGGGTTGTTGCGCCGAGCCAGAACGAGCGCGTCGGCGAGTGTGAGCGCCGCGCCGCCGGAAGTCGCCTGGGCGAATACAGGGCTTGAGCAAACCTGTGATATCGCAGCAAGGGCCATGGCGAAGGTCCACACTGACACTCGAGATCTCACGATAAATTCCATGGAATGACGCCAAGGTGGCACTGGGTAAGGAAACCGACAGGTGGGCGTACGCCGCTACCGAAGAAATTGTTTCAGCTGCATGGCAGCGTAACGGAAGGTTGAAGCGAAGCACCGAGCGGGAAGTGACACGCCTCATCCTTACCGAGTCTCGTGAGGGCTCACTGCGACACGTCATCTTGATGCGTAGTGATGTTTCATCGTGGTGCATGGTGGAGACGTTAGTCTACCATACGCCATCGGCCGGCACCGTTCTGCATATCATGCGGGGACATCGTCACGGCGGGCATCGAGGGCTCGTGAGGGAATCATCACACGCAGAATGCGTCCCAGAGAATCAGCCCAAACCATACGCACCTCACTTGAGGCGGTGACCACGCGCCAACGCCGTGCATGGCGGCGCATACCGGTCATTGCCAGGGTGTCAGACACCGTTTCGAGAACTATATGAACCGGACCCCGGCTGTTGGCAGATGGTGACAGGCTCGGCAGAGTGACCGCGTCACCGCTCTTTTCGAGTGGGAGACGCACGAGCAGGGCATACTGCACCCATCCGTCCTCTTCGACGATGACCGTGCCGGGAGTGAGTAGATACTCCCTTGCAGCTTCCCCCGTGGTGCTTCGTGCCAGGGTGGTGAACCGGTCACGGATGCGCTGTCCACCCAGGCGAAGCACCTGTTCAGTACCCTGGCGCTCTTCCAGTGAGTATCGCAGGGGGGTGCCAGCGGAGTCTGCTTCCAGCCGCATAGCCGCACGGCGTTCGCCGTAGGCGGATTCGGACCGCAGTTCGTACGTGGCATCACCCGACCTGATCAGGTGAACAGAAAACTGCTCCCGACCGACACGTTGGCCTCCCATAAGGACGGTGAAGCTGCCCTCATCGATTCGCTCAGGGACGGGAGAGACCTGCCGCAATGCAGGGCTCTGAGCAGTCGTCACTAGAGACAACGCGGCCAGGCCCACGACTGCCCGGACGCCGCTCCGGCGTGGGGCGGATGCAACCAGCATTCGAGAAAGGTAACAGGCGCTCTGGTTGATCCCGATAGGATTCACCCCTTCGCTCAGCGTAGGTTTCCGGGGTATTCTGGGGCCATGCGTTCCGTCCATGCATACAAGGCAACTCCCGATGGCTGGCCCTTGGCCTGGGTGTCGGGGGCGACCGGAGCGTTCATTTCTTTGTGCTGGTGGCAACAGGCACCAGGATGGTGGCGCCTCGGCCTGGCTGCCGTGCTTGCGCTTCTGACAGGCTGGCTGGTTCGGCGTGTCGGAAATCCGCGCCTTCCCGCCCTTATTGCTGCCGGCGCGCTGATACTGACCGTGGTGCTGGCGACGACCGATACATCGGCGCTGGTTGCCATCAGGAGTGATTGGCCCGCTTGGTCGGCGTCGGAGCGGGAATCGCGTGCCCAGCGTGTGGCAGCGAGTCTTTCAGAAGTGGCAGCGACATTGAGAGCCTCCGCAACGCAGCTCGCCCGAGACACCGCACTCGTACTCGAGGCCCGTGAGCGCAATGTGAGGCCGCTCGAAGCTCCGTTATCGGGAAGGGTCGAGTCAGCCGTGCTCGTGTTCCACGAGGGCGAGCTGGTCGCAAGGGCAGGGCAGACCCACAGTTTCATTCCTGCACACGGGACACTGGGTCTCCTTCTTGAGGACGGCGTGTTTCATACGTCGCTGGTTGCACGTGAATGGTCGTCGGATGGCAGTGTGGAGGTGGTAGCAACCGCTCTGGTATCATCGGCGCCGCCAGCCGACCGTCTTGCCCGTCCGTTGTTGCAGACCTTGCCCGGAGGCTTCGATGTCGCACATACGATCGTCGAATCTCCCGACAGTGTGCATGTCGAACCGGGCACCACTGTGGTGGTTGTGCCAGATGGTACACGTCGCCTCGCACGGGTGCGTGCGACCACCTTCACCGAGGGTGAAGTTCGACTGCGCTACGAGGAACAGGCACGCAAGCGAACGGCGGTCACTCTGGCCATTGCCCTGATGGCCATTCTGGTGGTTGCGTGGCGTCGTCCAGCAGGTATGCCGGAACGCATGGCGACGACGGCAGCTGCGTTGGCAGGTGTCTCGATGATGCCGCTCACGGGGCTATCAAACGTGTCGTCGCTCTTTGATCCCGGCAGCTATTTCGCGCCAATGGGTGGGTCACTCACCGCCACCATAGCAGGGCTGCTGATCAGTGCAGCCCTTGTCCTCGCTGTTCTGCTCTTCACGCTGCGCAGTAGACAGGGGCGCTACTCGCGGTACCTGTCGGCCGGTCTTGTCACGACGCTGGCGGCTGGTGGTCCCTTCCTCATGCGTGATCTCGCGCGCGGCATAGCGCTGCCGGTGACAGGTGCAGGTATCGGACTCTGGACGGCGTGGCAACTGGCACTGGCACTGGTGGGAGCCTCGATTCTTCTTGCCGGCGCTACAGCCGGGCGCGTCATCCTTGGTCCCCGACGGGGTCTTCCGGCACGGGTGGCGCCCGCCATCGCTGGGGGGGCGTGCGCGCTGGCGCCTGTGCTGTGGGACGCGCCCGGTGCCTGGCCCGGGTGGTATCCTGCACTCTGGATAGCGGCCATCGTTGCGCTGGCGTTCTCGCGTCGTGGTGTATCGCAGGTGCTCGCTGCAGCCATGGTGGCCGGTGCCGGGGCAGTGACGCTCACATGGGGCGCCACCACACGGGCACGTCTGGCCCTCGCACAGCATGACCTTGAACGCATGGGTGTGGTGGATGAGAATGCAGCCCGTCTGCTGGAGCGTCTTGCCACCTCTTTGCGCAATGAAGTACGCCCGGTGCAGCGCAGTGACGTCCTCCTGCGAAGGTATGCCGCGAGCGATCTCGCTCTGGCGGGCTACCCTGCCCGGCTTGCACGCTGGAGCCCTGCATTCCCTGACAGCGCGGTGTCGGTTCTCGAACTCGTGCCGGTCAACGATACACTCGGAGCACAGGCCTTCCTGGCGCGAATGACGCGCGAGAGCAATACACTCGAGCTGCGTTATGTAAATGACGGACCGATGACGCTCCTCATGGCCGCAGTACCGGCGCCCGATGGCATCGTGACGACCATAGCCGTCCCGCCACGCACCCGGTTGCTGCCGGCGGATCCCTTTGCTGCGTTCACGGGCATCACCGGCACCTTGGACAGGCCGCCTCCGTACCGGCTTGAGTTCACTACACCAAACACTGGAGCCGCCGTTCCTCGCGACCTCAGATGGCGTAGACGCAACAATGTGATGTATGGAGATGGACTTGCAGGCGATGCCGAGGGAACGCGTGGAGTGCACGTGGAAGTGGACCTGCGGGGACCGGGTGCGCTCGTTCCGCGCGGAGCGCTGCTGGTGATGCTTGATGTCTGTGTGGTGATGCTGCTCTGGGCAGGCACGGCACTGGCCGACGGAGTGCTGATGAGGTGGTTGCGGCTACGCAGAACACGCTGGTCACGCTCCTACAGGGTGCGGCTGTCTGGTGCGCTTCTGATGTTTTTCATCACTCCGGCAGCTGTGTTTGCACTCTGGGCGTTGTATCGGCTGCAGGACGACGACCGTGCGTCACGTGAACTTCTGCTGCGTGAGACCCTGCGCGTGGCGGCCACGGAGCACGAACAGCGCCGATTCGGTGCTGCACCGTCGAGTACAGGAGCACCTCTCTTCCTGTATCGCAATGGTATGCTGCAGGCAGCGAGTGATCCGTTGCTCGACGCGCTGGCGCCACTCGGGCGTCTGTCGCCTGTGACATTCGCCAATGGCGAGGCTGCTGACGAGGATGCCTTTATAGCTCGCCGTATCAGCGTGGGTCAGGTGAGCACTCTGGTGGGTTTCCGGCGTGCGGACAGCGAGGTTTCGGATGATGCCGAGCCCGGTGGTGAATTGTTGGCGACGCCTGCTCGCGGTGACGAGTTCGCTCTCGATGAACGACGCGAAGACCTGGGCATCCTCGTGTTCTTCGCAACGATGCTGGGCGCGCTCGCGGCCGTCTGGTCCAGCGGGATAGCCGCCAGGTCGCTTGCACGTCCGGTGGGCGCGCTTCGCGAGGCAGCCCTTGCAGTAGCTGCCGGGCGCGAGGTGCACGTTCTGGGGATCGCACCAGCCGCCGAGTTCGCACCGGTGTATACCGCGTTCGGTCGAATGGCGGCTGATCTCGCCACCAGCAGGGCAGCACTCGAAGCAGCTCAGCAACGCACTACAGCCGTCTTGCAGCACGTGGCCAGTGGTGTTCTTGCCATCCTCGACAACGGTGCCATCATCCTGGCCAACCCGCAGGCCGAGGCGATGCTTGGGGTCGCTGTTTCTAGAGCGAACGCGTCACTGTGGGATCTTCCCACGGAGTACGAGGATCTCGTGCTGAGGGCGCGGCATTTCATGATGGAGGAGTCCGAGGAGGACGGATTCGATCTGCAGTTGTCGGGACGACAGGTGCAGGCGCGATTGACCCGGTTGTCGACGGGCGCAGTGCTCACCATCGACGATGTCACCGAGCTGGCATCAGCGCAGCGTGTACTTGCATGGGGTGAGATGGCTCGCCAGGTGGCGCACGAAATCAAGAACCCGCTCACCCCCATTCGACTCGGGGTTCAACATCTTCGCCGCGCCTGGCGCGACGGACGGAGCGACTTTGGGCAGATCCTCGATACAAACGTGGAAAGGGTACTTGCTGAGATCGATCATCTCGACGAAATAGCCAGGGCATTCAGTCGGTATGGCACGGCGCCCGAAGATCGCGCCTCGGCAGTGCCTGTGGACGTGGAGCGTGTGGTGCGGGACGTGATCGATCTTGAGCGTATGGGTGAGGAGGAGCGCACGGGACGTGTCCGATGGGTTATAGAGACCGATCCGACGCTCGGAGAAGGCGGCGCGACCGCATATGCGCTGAGCGACGAGTTGCGGGAAGTGATGATCAATCTTCTGGGGAATGCACGCCTCGCACAGGCTGCCACGGTAACGGTCCGGTTGGCAGCGACGGATCCCTCTGATGGAGTCGGTGACGAACCCGGCAATCCCGGGGAGTTGTCGATTGAAGTAATCGATGATGGCGTAGGTATCACGCCGGATACGCTCCAGCGAGTGTTCCAACCGCACTTTTCGACGCGAACGAGTGGCAGCGGTCTCGGACTTGCGATCAGCCGACGACTCATAGAAGGCTGGGGCGGAACCATCGCTCTGACGAGCGCCCCGGGGAAGGGCACCGAGGTTCGCGTTGTCCTTCGTCGTGCCGGCGGCCTCCGGGCAGCGCCTGAGGTGACTCGTTACTCTTGAGCATGCCCCGCAGCATTCCGATTCCCGACCACACACAGACTGCCTCACCACCGCCTCATCTGGAGGCGTGGGTGCTTCCAGCCGGATGGTCGTGGGGTGATGAGGCGATCAGACGTGAGCACCGTCA
Organism: uncultured Gemmatimonas sp.; assembly: GCA_964431565.1. Taxonomy (GTDB): domain Bacteria; phylum Gemmatimonadota; class Gemmatimonadetes; order Gemmatimonadales; family Gemmatimonadaceae; genus Gemmatimonas. Next base: position 9,625 of record CAYSKN010000007.1, on the reverse strand, counting down.
TTACCAGGAGGTGATCGACGCTCTCGGACGCTCACTTTCGCTGGTTACGGCTCCTGACTCTGCACATAACGGCTGGCTCAGGAACGAAGCCCGTGCACTCGCTCATCGCAATCATCCGTCAATTCCTACCACCTATCACTACTGGGCTGAGAACGACACCCACCGGGGCCCCGGATATCTGCGGCGCTGGATCAGTGGCGAGACCGTCCATTCCCGTGTGTTGCGTCTGGGTGCCGAAACTATACCATTTGCCCTCCAGGTGCTGCGTGAAGCTGGGAGCACGCTGGCGTATCTGCATGATATGGCGGCAACCCACGGTGCGGTCTCCGCCAGCACGATCTGGTTGACCCCCGGCGGGCGGCTCTGGCTTCTCGGTTGGGAATGGGTTCTTCCGCGTGACCAGCGTCCCGTCGGTCTTATGCCCGGCACGAGCTTCACACCACGGGTGCCGGAGTGGGAACCGGGTGAGTGGCGACCAACGCCTGCGGCCGACCAGTGGCAACTGGCTGCACTGATGTACATGATGATCACGGGTAAGGCGTTGTCCGATGGGGAGACGGTACCAATCACCTCGTTGAGGCCGGATTGTCCGCAGGCGCTGGTTAGTGTGCTGACTCGCGCGCTCAACGCTGATCCCTCAGAGCGCTACCCCAGCGTCGCAACGATGCTGCGCGAGCTCGATCGGCATGTGTCGGTACGTCCGGTCATGATCGCACCGGATGATGACGAGCTTCCCGCTATCCTCAACTCACCCGAGGCACGCCTGCGCTGGGTGACTGCGGATGACTACGAGATCCTCGCACCCCTCGGTGAGGGCATGTTCGGCAGTGTGTGGCGCGCCCGTGATCTGTCACTCGCACGCGAGGTGGCAATCAAGGTGTTGCACCCCAACGTGGCCAGGGACGATGTAGCCGTTGCTCGCTTTCGCCGTGAAGCACGTCTGGCGGCGCAGCTTGCGCATCCTGCTATCGTTCCCATCTACGAGAGCGAGAGCAGGGGTGGGGTGGTCTGGTACACCATGGAGCTTGCCGAAGGTGGGTCGGTGGCTGATCTGGTGTCGCGCAGCGGTCCGCGTCCCTTCGAGGAGATAGCTCCTCAGGTGGATGAGGTGCTTGAGGCATTGCAGGCAGCCCACACCAGCGGAATCATCCATCGCGATCTAAAGCCGGAGAACATCCTGATTGATCGTTACAGGCGCTGGCGGATCGGGGACTTCGGAATTGCATATGCCCTGGGAGACGAGAAGATCGGTACGTCCGGTACTCCGTCCTTTGCCGCTCCCGAACAATTGCTCGGAGAAGCTCAGGGGCCCGCCACTGACTGCTATGCGCTTGCGAGCATTGTGTACTTCGTGCTCATGGGTCACCCACCCTTTGGTGATGGTCCGGCTGCCACCATCCTGGCACGGCAGCTGTCGGAGAACCTGTCGGAACAGTTGCAGGATGACCGGTTCTCCGAGGATCTGCACGCGTGGCTGACACGGGGCCTTGCACAGGCTGTCAGTGACCGATTTGTGGATGCGGCAGACATGAGGGTTGCCTGGCGTCATGTGGTGCGCAGCATGCGGCGCGCCGAGGATCAGCGGCCCTGGTGGAGGAGGCTGCTGGAGGGCATCACGGAAGACGAGCAAAGAGAGCGCGAACAGGACTGGTAGTCGTTCGCTCAGGGAGCGGCGGCGATATCCCCGGCAACACCGATGGGCACATCCATTGCTTTCGGGGGTCGACGACCTGCTTTGGGCGTTGATGCCGCACTGCGTGTGCTTCTGGTCTGTTGAAGCTGACGGTATCGCTTGCGTTCATAGAGGAGCTGGTCGGCACGTGCCAGCAGCTCCGCTACCCCGGCCGGATCTGTCGGGCGGACGCGGGTAAAGCCCAGCGTGAGACTCATCTGTGCAGCGAGTGCCCCTGACTGGTTGATCCGTGCAAGGCTCGCTTCGATGCGTCTCTGTATGGCACGTGCACCGGCTCCGTCCGCATCGATGGCGAGCACAGCGAATTCATCTCCCCCAAGCCGGGCCACCACATCGCAGTCGCGCACCGTTTTTCGCAGCAGCTTGCCGACGAGAGCGAGTACGCGATCGCCCTCGGCGTGACCGTGTGTATCGTTAACGTGCTTGAAGTCATCCATGTCCACGTACATCACCACCGCATCCTTGCCCTGACGTCGTGCGATTCGCAGTTGCTGTTCGGCAAGCGCCATGAAGCCTCTCCGATTGTACAGCTGAGTCAGGTCATCAACGAGCGATGCCCGGCGCAGGCGGTGCTCTTCGTTTTTCTGAGCCGAGATGTCGCGCAGTGTGACGGCCAGGCCGTCTGAGGTGGGTACTGCCTGGTGGAGCAGCCAGCTTGCTCTGAACATCCGACGATCGACCCGGACCTCCTCAACAATGGGCACGCGAGTGTCCATGATCCTTGCATAACGTGCGCGCAGGTCCTCGCCGACGTGCGGAATCACCGTGTCCTTTAGTCGCCTCCCGATCACCGCAGTGCGGTTCACCAGCAGCGCGGCACCACTTTCGTTCACGTCGGCGATCTCGAAGTCCGGCAATCCTTCCCCCGTACTTATTACGCGCAGCAGGAACACTCCATCCACACTGCCGTGCAGGGCTTCGCGCAGCCGGCGGAGGTGGTCATGCAGGGCGACATCCTCCTCCACGCGGTAGCGGAGTTCACGATGGAGACGTCGCCAGCCACCCACCGCGATCAGTAATGAGAGCGCACTGAACAGAGGCGCCGCGACAGTGGATACCGTAGCACCGATCGCTTCGAACGGAGCGAGTATGGTGCCTGCGGACAGTAGTGCCAAGGATCCCCAGAATGCGGTGCGAATGACCAGACGGCTTAGCATGGAAGCGTGAGGGACGTGTTGCGGCAAGGGTCACGGGCCATCCCTGCCAGTGTCGCCCGATAGGCGGGCGGCTCCATAGCACTACGCAATACTCATGCCAAATGCATGGCGATATGGGAGACGCAGGCAGTCGTCACCGGTCAGTCCCATAACATGTTGATTGCCAATGAATTGTGTTATGGCATGTTTCCCGTGGTGAAGCTCACGACCAACTTGGGACCATCCCGGGTTGGTTGCCGGGTGAGCAAGAGAGGTACTCTGATCAGCCGGGGACGGAACGATTGACCTGAGGGAACGGTTGACGGGTTCCGGCTTCCGCCCCACAACCGTCAGGGTTGTTCTCCGAGCAATGTTCTTGTCTCCAGTGCGGAATAGCGCTGCTCTGCTTCCCGGTCGGGCACGAGAAGCGAGATCGCCACCGCCACCAGGAATGACAACGGGATTGTCACAAGCGCCGGGTTCTTGAGAGGGAAGATGGCTTCGCTCTTGTGCAACAGATCCACCTGCACCGCAGGTGAGAGTGTGATTAGGAGGAGCGTCGACAGTGTACCGACGATCATGCTGCTGGCGGCTCCGGCCGTGCTGGTACGCCTCCAGAAAACACTCAGTACGAGCGCAGGGAAGTTGGCACTCGCAGCAATCGCGAAGGCGAGCCCCACCATGAAGGCAACGTTCTGTCCCTTGAAGGCCACTCCGAGACCGATAGCGATCAGCGAGAGCACGATGGTGGCTAATCTGGCTACCCTCAGTTCCTCCTTGACACGGGGTTGGCCCCGTCGTACCACGCCAGTCCATAGATCGTGCGAAATTGCGGCGGCACCGGACAGTGCCAGACCCGCAACCACGGCGAGTATGGTTGCGAATGCCACTGCGGCGATGAAGCCGAGGAATGCACGTCCACCCAGCAGTTCCGCGAGCATCGGAGCAGCCATGTTGCCACCGGCAT
>CAYSKN010000007.1:0-5819 GCA_964431565.1 uncultured Gemmatimonas sp. | reverse complement strand
CATCGATGGACCTGATGACATCCGGACCAAGCAGCACCATGGCCCCGAAACCCAGGACAAACGTCATCAGGTAGAAAAGCCCGATGAGTCCTGTAGCGACGAACACGGAGCGTCGTGCGGAACCCGCGTCGGGAACCGTATAGAAGCGCATCAGGATGTGTGGCAGGCCCGCGGTCCCGAACATGAGTGCGAGGCCCAGCGAGACGGCATCCAGAGGGTTGGCGATCAGCGATCCGGGTGCGAGCACGCCATTGCCGTACTGTTCTGCGGCAGCCCGGAAAAGAGCACGCGGATCGAAGCCGAACCGCGCCAGAACCAGTGCGGCGAGCAGCGCTGCACCACCGAGGAGAAGGACAGCCTTGACGATCTGAACCCATGTCGTGGCGAGCATGCCGCCGAACAGGACGTACGCCATCATGGCAAGGCCTACGATGATGACGGCGACGTTGTAGGGTATACCGAAGAGCAGACGGATCAGGCTTCCTGCACCGACCATCTGTGCGATGAGATAGAACGCAATGGTGGCCAGCGTGCCGCAGGCGGCGCTGATGCGTACGGGTACCGGATCAAGGCGTGCAGCGACGACATCCGCGAAGGTGTATCGGCCGAGATTGCGCAGCGGTTCTGCGATCAGGAACAGCACGATGGGCCAGCCGACGAGCCAGCCGGTTGAGTAGATCAGCCCATCGAATCCACTGGTGGAGACCAGTCCGGCGATACCGAGGAACGAGGCTGCGCTCATGTAGTCGCCGGCGAGTGCAAATCCGTTCTGTCCGGCGGTTACAGTTCGGCCGGCAGCGTAGAAATGCTCCGCAGTGCGCGTACGTCGAGCCGCCCAGTATGTGATGCCGAGAGTGACGGCTATGAAGGCAGCAAAGAAGGTGATGGCTACGGGATCCGCGGTACCGAAGGTATTGGCACCAGATACTGATGATGCCTGCAGTGCCACCAGTGAGGCGCCGGCAGGCGGGACTCCGATGGAGGCAATGGCAGTGCTCATACCTGGCCCGTGCCGGCGGCGGACCGTGAGTTGTTCTTGCGGCGGAGGGCGTCGAGCGCCGGGTCGTAGATACGATTAGCCCATGACACATATGTCCAGGTCAGGAGCCAGGCAGCGATAATGACCAGCACTCCCAGGACTATGCCGAGTGAGAGCCCGTTGCCGACCATGGTGCCCAGCAGGTCCGGCTCGAATGCGACCAGGAGGATGAAGCCAAAGTACACAACGACCATTACGGTCGTGAGCAGGATGGCTATGCGCCAGCGCCGAGCGGTCAGTTCCCGGACGGATTCGGAGACAGTGGTGGGCAGCATTCAATCGGGCGTTGATTACGACGGGAGGGGGACGCCTGCGTCATGGCGCGCGAAGGTACAGTGAGGTGATCTTGTCCGATAGGGGGCGGGTGAATCTGCCGGCTCCCTTTATCTTTTTCCCCTCTCCTGGTCTCCTGTGAGCATTCGCAAGTTCATCACTGTTGCTTCCCTGGTGAATGTGATGGTGGCGTTGTATCTGCACCTGTGGAAGATCGGCGTCGTGGGATCTCTCGCCTGCACCGGGACGGGCGGCTGTGCATACGTACAGGGCAGCAGGTACGGATGGTTTCTTGGTGTGGATGTGGCTCTCATCGGTGTCGTGGGATACACTCTGCTGTTTCTCATTGCCCTTGTTGGGTCATTCCCACGCTACGAGGACGCCCGCTGGCCCAACCGGATGCTACAGATGGCGGTCTGGCCTGCGCTGCTCTTCACGGTTCGCCTCAAGTACGGCGAATTCGTGGTGTTGAAGGGTTTCTGCCCCTGGTGTGCAGTATCTGCGGTGAGCATAACGCTGTTTGCGGTGCTTGTGGTTATTGATGCGAGACGCTTAGCGCGTACTGCCGCCGAATAGGGCCTCTATCGCGTTACTTGGCGGGGCGGCTCGAGCGGTGGGGCGCCTGCAGCGCGTGTGGTGAAAGCGGTGGCCACGATCCAGTTGCCGTCAAGGTGCCATTGTGCATGCGCGCTGATGTCTGTGTCGGCCAGCTCCGGAAGCAGCAACAGGACTGGTACATCACCGCTGGCGGCACCCGAAATGCCATGGGCGAGTTCTACCTCCATGAAGCTCACGTAGCGGTGAACCAGCGGATCTATTGCCTTGTACACGGCTTCCTTGATGGCGAAGTGGATATGTACCCATTCCCGCTGTGCAAGCTGGTCCGAATCCAGTGTTTCCAGATTGCTGAACTCCGTGGACGTCAGAATGCGTTGTGCGATTGAGCGCCGCATGAGATCACGCGCGATTGGTCGGCGTTCCAGATCCACTCCAACGAAGCACAGCGATTGCCCGCCGCTCATTGCCGTGCCGCGTGGTGCGGCCAGAGCCAGAGCCAGTGACTGCTTGTGCGTAATCGATCCGATGATATCGGCCGGCATGTGCGGGGCGCCTCTGTCAGTACGAAGGATTGCCTGCCCTGGACTGAGGTCACCCTCCACGGAAGTTCTGCTTCGTTCTGTTTGTGATGTCGCATCGAGAACCTGACGCACTGCGTCACGCAGCGCCAGACGGCCGGCCACGAAAGTGGCGCGGCGCGCTCCCGCCAGTGCGAGGGCAATCGCAGCCTCATCCACGTGGATGCGTCCGGCTTCGACGTGCGCGTTGATCTCTTCATTGGTGCAGGGCGCGTCACTTACCGGTGCGCTGCGCATTACGCTGCCATCAAGCAGTGAAAGCAGCGGTGCGCGACCGAGTTCAATTCCTGAGTGCACAGACTGGTCGCCTTCCTTCATTCTTCAAAGATATGCGGAGCCTGTGAACGTCACGATCCAGGCGTGCGTCAGAGCCGCACCCGATTGACAGAACGCGTAAGAACGTTGCCCGCCAGCAGGCCCGCGGTGAGAGAGATGCCTATGAGCGCCACCCGGAATGCGGTGGCTATTCCCGCTTCGACTTCCTGGCCCAGCAATGACGTGACAGAGCGGAAGCCGATCGATCCGGGCACGAGAATTATCAGGCCGGGCACCTGCGTCACCATCGCTACACGGTGCCTCATGCTTGCGAAGACGTTGCTGCCGGCACTCACCACGAGGGCACCGAGGAATGCACCGAGCTCCTCACCCATCGCGGCACCGGCAAACTTGGATGCCACATAGGCACCAACACATGCCATGACGATCGGGCTTGCGTCGCGCGGGCGTGCCTTGAGCAACACAGTGAACGCGAGCGGTGCTATCAACAGCGCGCTCCATTCTGCCCACGACGGCAGAAGCGATCGTGACGACACGCCTTCGAGCATCGGGAACCACTTACTCAGCCAGCCGCCAAGCACGCCCCCGAGCTTGGCCCCGAGCGCAAGGCCGAAGCCGAGCCCGAGAAACGTTACAAGTGCACCGCTGAGACGGGCGGTACCCGACGAGAGGTGACGCGTCGACAGCTCTGTAAGTGCCACCGTGAACGTCAACCCCGGAAGCATGATCACCAGCCCGGCGAGTGAGGTTGCATATCCGGTTCTTGTATCGAGTACTCCATCAAGTGTGAACGCGATTGTGGCAACCACGAAGGCCGACAGAGGCTCGATGACATTCTTGGTGCTCTCGTTTCTTCCGGCAAGGGTAGCCACTATGGCGGTCACGAGGCCGAGCAGCCCCGCGACGATGACATCTCCGGTTCTCACATTGAGGAATGAGGCTATTGCTGCTGAAGAAAGCACGAAGGCCATCAGTGTCAGCCAGGGAGCATACGGGGGTGCTTCGTGGTTCAGAGCCTTGATGCTGGCCAGCCCCTCACGCGGCGACATTTCGCGTTCAGTGACACGCCGCATGATCTCTCCCAGCGAGGCAAGACGCCCCAGATCGGTATCACCCGGCTCGACGCGCAGCAGGTGGACCTGCTGTTGATCTATCGATCCGATACCCACCATGATGCTGGTAGGTGTGGAAAAGAAGCTGGCCTGGACTCCGAGTTGCCGGGCAAGTGCCGCAAGGGCTGACTCAAGATTGTGTGCGGGTGTTCCGTGCTGGTGAAGAGCACGGGCGAGTTCCAGAATGAAGTGGCCGGAACCGGTCACCGATGCTGGCGCTGGCTCCGGTTCTGCAGGATGTCCTTCTTGGCTGACAGCGTCTTGGGTCATGGGGCGGAGCGTATCGGCATCCTGCTGATACCGCAACCTCACCGGGGCCCAGGCCGGCGACGCTCCGTATCCCTGAACCCCGCACGGTGCGTACCGGATACCTCTTTACAAGACGGTGTCGAACCAATGGCGCCACGGTATCTTCCGTATGGAAGTCATCGCATTGCTCGCGCGTGCCGGCAATCCAGGCGAGGATTCGGCATCGATATGTGATCGTACGATACCTCTTGCAACGCAGACCCTGGTAAGCGCCATGCTCAGAACCGTTCTCAGTCAAACCGCAGCTCTGCTCGGCACCTTGCTGGTCATGGCCGCTTGCGGTTCGGATTCGGTACCGGACATTCCTTCGAATCCGTCTGTGGAAGCCTATGCGGCTTCGCTCAACGTTGATATCGCTCAGATGACACGCAAGAGCGACCATCTTTTCATTCAGGATCTCAAGGTTGGCACCGGAACGGATGCAATCGCCGGGCGCTCGGTGGACATGCGGTATACCGGTTGGCTGGTCAACGGTATCCGTTTTGATTCGAACATGGAGGGTGCTCCGTTCAGTTTCATCCTTGGAGTCGGTCAGGTAATTGCGGGCTGGGACCAGGGGGTGGCGGGCATGAAGGTGGGTGGTAAGCGGAAACTCGTCATTGGATCGGCGCTTGGGTACGGACGTTCCGGACAGGGGCCTATCCCGGCCAACTCCACGCTGGTGTTTGACGTGGAACTGCTGGGGGTTCGCTGATGTCAGCGCGGGCACTGCTCGCTGCTCTGGTGGCAGTTCCGCTGGCGATGTACACGGTCGTTGATCGCGCTGCGTTCCGACCCGACAACGGCACGCTGTCGTCCGCGGCCCCTCAGCAGGTCGACTCCTTTGATATCCTGATCACCGGAGGCTCGGTGATCGACGGTACAGGCAGTCCGCGCCGCACACTCGATGTGGGCATCAAGGGTGATCGGGTAGTTGCTCTAGCGACGTCATTGCCGCGCCGCGGCGTCCGGCAGGTGATCGAAGCGCATGGGCGTGTCGTTTCTCCCGGGTTCATAGATATTCATGCTCACATAGAGCCGCTTCTGCAGATGCCACTGATGGAGAGTGCTATGCGGCAGGGCGTCACGCTGGCGGTTGGCGGGCCCGATGGTGGATCGCCGCTTCCGCTTGGTCCCTATCTCGATTCCGTGCAAACGGCAGGACCGGGTATCAACGTGGCCTATCTGGTGGGCCACAATTCCATCCGCCGTCGTGTCATGGACATGGATGCGCGCGCTCCTGATCCTGCGGAGCTGGCCGAGATGCGCAGGCTGGTTGCGACAGCCATGGGAGAGGGAGCCTTCGGGCTCAGTACCGGCCTGCTCTATGTGCCGGGAACGTACTCCAACGTTGACGAGGTGGTTGCGCTTGCACAGATCGCCAGCGACAGTGGTGGCATTTACACCTCGCACCTCAGGAAGGAAGGCATAGGCCTGCTTGAAGGTGTTGCCGAGGCTCTGGAGATCGGGCGGCGTGCCAGGATCCCCATCGTGCTGACTCACCACAAGGCGGTCGGTCAGCAGATGTGGGGTAAGAGTGTCGTAACGCTCAGAATGGTCGACAGTGCGCGGAAGGCGGGCACGGACGTCATGCTTGATCAGTATCCATACACGGCTACTCATACCGGTCTTGGCGTACTCGTACCGAGCTGGGCGATGGCCGGTGGCGAGGCAGAGTTTCGCAGGCGCGTCGCA
>CAYSKN010000006.1:17497-30555 GCA_964431565.1 uncultured Gemmatimonas sp. | reverse complement strand
ACTATGAGGTGTCCAACTACGCCCGCACCGGCAGGCGGGCGCGTCACAACAGTGCATATTGGCAGGGGGTGCCGTATCTGGGCCTTGGCCCCTCCGCACACGGTTTCGATGGTATCACCCGCCGCTGGAACGAACCAGCCTGGACGCGATGGATCTCTCTCGTGAAGGAATCGCGTGATCCGATGTGTGGTTACGAACGCCTCTCGCCGGAGAACAGAATTGCAGAGTCGGTGTACCTTGGAATGCGGACGATCGACGGGTTGAGCGTCAATGTGCACGAAGCTGCTCATGTGGCTCCGTGGCTGGATGCCGGATGGATTGAACTGTTTCCCGAAGATACCGTGCGGACGAACGACCATGCACGGTCTGAGGGTCGCAATAGCGATTCTCTGCGGCACGATTTCGAGACACCCACCTATCGCCTGAGGTGTACCCCGATGGGCTGGTTGCGCCTCGACGCCCTCGCTGCCGACTTGACAGCATTTCGAAGTCGTTCATAGCGTTCACAGTATGATGCATAGTGCCGAGCTCTCGGAACGAGAGCGCCGAATCCTCGAATCGGTCATCAGGAGCTACGTAGAGACCGCGGAGCCCGTGGGGTCCCGGGCGCTTTCGCGGCGTTCGGCTCTCGGCCTTTCACCGGCCACCATCAGAAACACGATGAGTGACCTCGAGGAAAAGGGTTTTCTGTTTCACCCTCATACGTCTGCTGGTCGCATACCAACGGACAAGGCGTATCGCATGTACGTCGATTCCCTTATGAAGGTGGACCCGCTGTCCGGACAGGAGCAGCGACTGCTGGAAAAGGAGATCAGCGCTGGCGGTTCGGCGATTGAGGTCATCCTTCTGCGGGCGGCTCAGTCGCTGGGGATCCTGACGCAGGAGTTGGGCATTGCGCTCGGTCCTCGTCTCGGGAAGGCAACACTATGTAAGGTTGAGCTGGTACGGGTCGCTTCCGATCGATTGCTGATGGTGCTCAGTCTCACGGGTGGGGCAGTGCGTACCATCTTTGTCGAGGTGCCCGGCGTCATCGCGGACGCGGCGCTCGTGGGTGTGACCATTGTGCTCAATGAGCGGCTTGCGGGACTTACCCTTGATCAGGTACGGACGTCACTGGCGGCGCGGCTGCGTGACGTGCACACCACACCTGAGGCGGCCGAGCTGCTCAATATCTTCGTCCAGGAAGGTGAACATGTGTTCGGTCGCGCCGTCGAGCCAATTGACACGGTCGTGATGGGAAAGCCATCCTTGCTCGCGGATCAGCCGGAGTTCGCAACCGGTGAGCGCCTGCGGCAGCTCTTCGAACTCACCGAGACGAGGCATCACCTGACCACGCTGCTCGGGCAGCGGCCTGGCGGCTCGGGCCTGTCCATAACGATTGGCAATGAGCACGGTGATCCGCGTCTCGAGCCATTCACCGTTGTGACAGCCGGCTATCAAGCCGGGTCGTTGAGTGGGGTGATTGGTGTGATAGGCCCGACGCGTATGTCCTACGAGAAGGTCATATCGTTGGTTGAACACACCTCCAAGCTGGTGTCGGACCTGCTTTGCTAGGGAGAGAGAGGCGCATGCCACTCCTCCAGCACGGGTGAATGATAGATATTTGATATCTGACGCATGATTCGTTGGTCGTCCGCACGCCATCGACGACAGACGGGCCGTGCCTTTCGTGCTTTACAGGGATATTGCGCATGGCTGATTTTTACGCGGTGCTGGGCGTACCGCGCGACGCCTCGGATGACGACATAAAGAAGGCGTATCGCCGGCTGGCGATGCAGTGGCACCCCGACCGCAACGGAGGAGCCAAGGAGGCGGAAGACAAGTTCAAGGAGATCACTGAGGCCTACGACGTCCTGCGTGATTCCCAGAAGCGGGCGGCATTTGATCGCTACGGCGAAGCCGGTCTGCGCGGCGGGGCACAGTCGGCCTACGGCCACGTCGACCTGTCCGAGGCGCTGAATATTTTCATGCGTGACTTTGGTGGGTTCGGCGATCTCTTCGGAACCACTGGGGGCGGGCGGCGATCCGGCCCGCGCAGTGGGCCCGACATCAAGATCCCCCTCAGCCTCACGCTTGCCGAAGTGGCGACGGGTGTCGAGAAGACAGTGACACTCAAAGTGCTGGACGCTTGTGACAAGTGTGAAGGTTCCGGTGCGGAGCCAGGCACCAAGCCGCAGACCTGCGGTTCCTGCAATGGAAGCGGCGAAGTACGTCGCGCACAGCGCTCGTTCTTCGGACAATTTGTATCCGTTGCTCCATGTCCTACCTGTGCCGGTGAGGGTGTCGTTGTCTCCTCCCCCTGTAAGAAGTGTCGTGGGGAGGGAAGGGTGCGGGCAGAACGAACGCTCAAGATCCAGGTTCCGGCTGGTGTCGCCAGCGGTCAGTACATGACGCTTCGCGGCGCGGGAAATATCGGGCCGCGTGGTGGTGGGCGCGGTGACGTCCTGGTCATCTTCGATGTCAAGGATGACGAGAGGTTCGAGCGCGACGACGAGGATCTCTTCTGCGAAGCGCTCGTTACGTATCCACAACTCGTGCTTGGGGCGGATATCAGCGTGCCAGGCATAATGGGTGATCTGTCACTGCGTGTGCCTGGTGGTACGCAGAGTGGCACGGTGTTTCATCTCCGCGGACGTGGCCTTCCGCGGGTGAATGCGTCCGGTACCGGCGATCTGCACGTCAAGGTGCAACTTTGGACGCCACAGGAAGTGGAGGGCGAGGAACGTGAGATGATCGAACGACTGGCAATGCTTCAGGGCCAGGCGCCGCAGCAGCGAGAAAAGAGCATCTGGTCGAAAATGAAGGAAGCGCTAGGTGCCTGAGCCACCCGAACGGTGGACCAGGGTCAGGATTACGCCTGACGCGCACCGGCCGGGTGCGCGGGATGTCTGTGTGGCAGCGTTGTTTTCTTTGGGCGCCCAGGGTGTACATGAGGAGAGCACGACTCTGATCACGCACTTCCCCCCTGCCACCAATCTTGAGGCGGTGCATCGGGTGCTGTCTGAAGCGGATGAATACGCCCTCATTGAGACAGAAGCGGCTCCCGAAGTCGACTGGGGTGAGGTATGGAAGGAGCACGTCAGGGCGCATGAGGTGGGTGGGCTGACAATTGCCCCGCCATGGCTGGAGCAGGGACCTGATCCGGCCCGCACGATTGTAATCGAACCCGGGATGGCGTTTGGTACAGGAGAACACGAGACAACGCGCGGTGTCGTGCGCCTCCTGTCCGGTGTGCTCCGTCAGGGCGACGTGGTTGCTGACCTAGGTGCCGGTAGTGCCGTACTGTCCATCGCTGCGGCGAAGCTCGGGGCTGCACGTGTCTATGCGATCGAAATTGATGATGACGCCATCCCCGACGCTGAAGCCAACGTTGAGCGCAACGGGGTGGCGGAGCGTGTACATGTCTTTCACGGCGATGCTCGCTTGCTCTTACCGCTGCTGGCGCCGGTACATGTAGTGCTGGCCAATATCATTTCCTCTGTGCTCCTTGAGCTGCTCCCCGTTATCCGGAAGGCTCTGAGTACTGATGGTCGGGCAATTCTGAGCGGTATCCTGCTTGAGGAGCGGCCGGACATTGTCGAGGCGCTCCGTGCGCAAGGATGGATCATTCTGGAGGAGGACACGGAGGGGCTCTGGTGGTCGGTGTCGATCGAACGGGCCTGAGTGCCGGACTAGCGCAGTTCGTGATTGCGGATCTTGGCTCAGCTGAGGTTGTGGCCGGAAATGCAATCAGGCTGGGCGAGGACACCGCACGTCACATGCGGGTGCTTCGCCTCGATGTGGGTGCGGTGGTGGGTGTGAGGGATGGTCAGGGACTGGTTGCTGCCGGCGTGCTGGTACGTCTGTCCAGATCCGGCGCCCAGGTGGAGATAATCGAGGTCACGCGGGTACCACCGTTACCTGAGGTGCATCTTCTGGTGCCGGTGGCGGATCGTGACCGGATGCTCTGGCTCGCCGAGAAGGCGGCAGAAGCGGGAGCTACCAGCTGGCGCCCGGTCCTCTGGAAACGTTCCCGCAGCGTCCTGCCGCGGGGAGAAGGCCTGGGCTTTCAGGCGCGTGTCTGTTCCCGGATGGAGGGTGCACTGGCACAGTCCGAAGGGGCGTGGCTTCCTCAGCGCTTTCCGGAGGCCAGTATAGAACGTGCAATCCTTGCAGCGCCTGTGGGCAATCGGATCGTGCTGGATCCTGAAGGAGCCCCGCTGGTTGGCCCCGGGGTGGAGCAACTGGAGATGCCCGTTACCCTGGCGGTCGGGCCCGAAGGCGGGTTGGAGCAGGACGAAATGGAGCAGTTGCTGGAGGCAGGGTTCCGCCCGCGCTCGCTTGGCCCCACCATTCTACGTTTCGAAACTGCGGCGGTCGCAGCTCTTGTGATTGCCAGAACGTGTATGAGGCGAGCGGCCGGAGCTGTTCATGACTGACGAAACTTGCATCTTTTGCCGTATCGCAGCGGGGGCCATTCCGGCAACCGTGGTGGCGAGAAATGACTTTGCGATGGCATTCCGGGATCTGAACCCTCAGTCACCCATACACCTCCTTGTAATCCCCATCCGCCATGTCGATTCCCTCGCTGGAGCAGACGACGCAGCGGAACTGGCTGCCGTGCTGTCGCTTGCCGTCGATGTTGCCAGGGACGCGGGTTTGCAGGAAACCGGCTACAGGGTCGTCACCAACATTGGCGACGAGGGCGGGCAGACCGTGGAACACCTGCATTTCCATGTGCTTGGCGGGCGCCGGATGCACTGGCCTCCGGGTTGACCGCGGACGCAGGAACCCCTAACATACAAGATTGTACTGCGCTCTCTGCGGCAGGCCGACCGGCCGACTCCGCGCAAACCATTGCATACCGAAGACCATAGCCGAGGTCCACACTTGTCGGAAGTCATCATCCACGAGGACGAGAATTTTGAGCGGGCGCTCAAGCGCTTCAAGAAGAAGTGCGAGAAAGCTGGCATCCTGTCAGACTTGCGTAAGCATCGGCATTACGAAAAGCCATCTGAACGGCGCAAGCGCAAGATGAACGCTGCCGTCCGCAAGAACCGCCGTACCCGGCACGGATGAACACCGTTCTGTGAGCAGCTCTGCACTGTTGGAGCGATTGCAGGCCGATCTTACGTCGGCCCGCCGTGCCCAGCATAAGGATCATGTTCTGTTGCTGGGAATGGTGATTGCCGAGGTGAAGAACCGCGAGCTCGAACTGTCGCGGGCGGTCCTTGATGACGAAGTCACTGACGTCGTTCGCAAGGCGATAAAGAAGCGGCGCGAGTCTGCTGATCTCTATGAAAAAGCGGGTCGTGTCGATCTGCTCGAGAAGGAAAGGTGGGAGTTGACAATGCTTGAGGCATACCTGCCGGCTGCTGTTGATCCCGCGGAGATACGTGCCGCCGTTGTTGCGGCCATCGCGTCCGGTGCCGGCAATATTGGTGCAGTGATGGGGCAGGTCATGCCTGCTTTCAGGGGGAAAGTGGATGGCAGCGTCATCAATGCGATTGTGCGTGAGGAACTCGCGGGGCGATAATTGGCGCGTGAGAGTGTGCGCGTCCTGCTGTGCCAGCGCGTGCATAAGTCAACGCCAATGCTTGTCGTGACACCACGCTGCTGCTCACGCAGTGGAGTCTGCAATCCAGCATGAACTCTCATGCACTGGGCGTCCTCGAATTCCCACGACTGCTTGTTCACGTGGCTGGGTATGCCGCATCTGCGTCCGGGGCGGCGGCAGTCATGGGGCTGCAGCCTCACACTGACCGTGACTGGATCGAGGCCGAACATGCACGCGTGACCGCCATGCGTTCACTCATCGAGTCGGAGCTTGGCTGGTTGAGAGAGCCCATACCCGATATTGGTGGAGCGCTCGAGCGCCTCCGGCTGGAAGGCCTGTCGTGGAGCGCACAGGAGTTGTTGCAGGCTGCCACCCTCCTGCGCTCCTCGCGTCGGATGCGTGCAGCGCTGCGTGATCCGAGACGGCCGGTGATCACGGTTGCATTTCTGGCCCACCTTGTAGATGAACTTGTTGATCTGGAGTCGCAGGAAGGGGCAATAACGAGAGCCATTGCCGACGATGGCACCGTGCGTGATGACGCTTCACCTGCACTCCGCAGAGTGCGCCATGCACTTCGTGAAACCGAGGGGCAGCTTGTACGGATTCTCGAGCGTGAGATGGCCAAGATCGAGCCGCATCACCAGGTCAGTGATCTCTCGGTCACGATACGGAACGGCAGGTGGGTCATCCCGATGCGACGGGAGGCTCGAGGATTCGTCGGGGGGATTGTGCATGACAGCTCAGCCACCGGAGCCACTATTTTCGTCGAACCCCCTGCGGCGGTGGAGTTCGGAAATCATGTAAGGGAACTCGAGATCGAGGAGCAGCGCGAGGTGGAGCGGGTACTGCGCGGCCTCACCGATGAACTGCGGCCGGATCGTGAGGCAATCCAGCAGGCTCGTGATGCACTCATCCAACTCGACTCGCTCAGTGCCCGTGCCCGTTATGCCATCGGAGCACAATGCGCTTCATTGGCTCTTGGCAGCCCCTGTGAGGGTTTTCGGATTGTAGACGGGCGTCATCCCCTGTTGCTGGCGGGGGAAACGGAGGTGGTTCCATTCGATCTTACGTTGCACAGCAGCGAGAGAACCATGCTCGTTTCCGGTCCGAATACGGGAGGAAAGACGGTTCTGCTCAAGGCCATCGGTCTGCTCAGCATGATGGCGCAGGCCGGAATACCGGCGCCCCTTGGCGAGACGAGTCGTCTTGCTGTCTTCGACGATGTCTTCGCTGATGTCGGAGATGAACAGAGCATTGAGGCGAGTCTCTCCACGTTCAGCGCACATCTCAGGAATCTGGGCGAGATCCTCCGTTGTGCGTCTTCTTCGTCGCTGGTACTCATTGACGAACTTGGGTCAGGTACGGATCCCGCAGAGGGGGCAGCGCTTGGTGGTGCGATACTGGAAACACTCACAAAGCGTGGCACCCTGACGGTTGCGACTACTCACCTCGGACAGCTCAAGCTGCTGGCGACGGATGTCGTCGGTGTCGTGAACGCGTCACTTCAGTTCGATGCCGAGCACCTGGCCCCCACATACCGACTGCTCAAGGGTGTGCCTGGGCGCAGCTACGGGTTGAGCATAGCGAGGCGCCTTCAGATTGACGAGGCCGTTATTGAGATGGCTGAAGCGCGGCTGCCACGCGGGGAGCGCGATATGGCGGTGCTGCTGGCAGATGTGGAGGCCCGTGAAGCCAGGCTTGCTGTGCGCGAGCAGCAGATGGCGATCAGTGAGGAAAAGTTGCGCGCCCGTCTGGCCACGGTCAGCGACCGTGAACTCAAGGTTCGGGAGAGTGCACGCGAGTCGGAGCGTAAGGCAAGGCAGGACGCGCGTCGCTATCTGCTTGAGGCGCGCGGGCAGGTGGAGCGCGCCATCTCTGATGTCAGGCGTGAGGGACCAGACGATGCGGCTGCGCTTGAGGAGGCTGCGCGCCTGGCCCGCAGGTCCGTCGAAGAGGCCGCGGCTGCCCAAGCTGCGGCCCTGAAGGAAGTGGGCTTGCGCGCTGAGCGTGATCGTGCCCGTGTCCAGTCGAAAAGCGACGGGAGGCCGGCCGGATCGCCACGCGGTGGAGGTATCGGGTCCGCTCCGCTTGCTGAGGGGGACCATGTCGCAGTTGCCGCGCTGGAGGGCAAGAGGGGGCGGATCGTGTCGATCCGGGGTGGGGATGCGCGTGTGCTGGTGGGGTCGCTTACCGTTACGGTCCCGCTGACGGACCTTGTGCGATCCGCAACGCCACTGCCGCTGGAGCATGTGGCGCTGACGGGAGAATTACCGGAAGCAATGCTGGTGAGGGAGGTGGACGTGCGCGGTCTGCGTGTGGACGAAGTCGATGAGACGGTTCTGCAGGCGCTGGACTCGGCCGTCCGTAACGACCTCCGGGAGCTTCGAATCATCCATGGAAAGGGTACCGGTGCACTGCGGGCGCGAGTGGGCGAGATGCTCGGTAAGGACACCCGCGTGACAGGCTTCCGTCTGGGAGCCTGGAATGAAGGAGGGGCCGGGGTGACGGTGGTCGGGCTGGCCTGAGGGTCTTGGCAGGGGTGGGCAGAGAACATTGATTCGAAGCATGGCTCTGTCGGTGCGGTGCAATTCTCAGCAGCGGTTCCCATGATTTCAGACGAAACCGTCGCAGAGATACGGTCAGCTGCCGATATCGTGGAGATGATCGGGGAATTTGTGCCGCTTCGACGGTCGGGCGGTAACTGGCGGGGACCGTGTCCGTTTCATCAAGGTCGGAATCCCAATTTCTCCGTGTCCCCCGCCCATGGGAGTTATCACTGCTTTGTGTGTCACGAGAGCGGTGACGTATTCACTTTCGTGCGAAAGCATCTGGGGCTCGACTGGCCGTCGGCGGTGAAATATGTGGGAGACAAGGTTGGTATAGAGGTGGTCGACACACCACGCGGAGCTGTACCACAGGATCCAAATGCGTCAGGTCACGAAGCAATAGCGGCGGCTGCCGAGTGGTTTGGTCAGCAACTGCACGAGACTGGCATCGGGGCTGACGCCCGAGCATATCTTGCGCGACGCGGACTCGACGCGGGCGCATGGGAGCGCTTTGGGCTTGGCTTTGCACCTGCCGATGGGCAGGCGCTACGGCGTTACATGCACTCCCTGGGCCATGATGATGATCGTCTGATCGAGGTCGGTCTCCTTGTTGCGGGGGAAGGTGATCGTGAAGCGCGTACGCGCTTTCGTGGACGGGTGATGTTCCCCATCCGGGATGAATCGGGCCGTTATGTGGGCTTTGGCGGTCGCGCAATGGGTGATGAACAGCCCAAGTACCTCAACAGCCCGGAGTCGGTGATATTCCAGAAGCGACGCATTCTGTACGGTTTGTATACCGCGAAGCAGGCAATGCGCAGGAACAGGCGGGCAATTATCGTGGAGGGATATCTCGATGCCATTCGCCTGACCCTTGCAGGGCTGGAGGACGTGGTTGCGCCGCTTGGTACGGCGCTGACTGAGGAGCAGGCCAGACTGCTGGTACGATATGCCCCAGAGGTGTTTCTGGTTTACGACAGCGATGAGCCAGGGCAGAAAGCAACGTTTCGCTCGGGTCTGGAACTGCTTCGCATGCGGGCTGCGGTGAGAATTGTCACACTGCCGGCAGGGGAAGATCCGGATTCTTTCGTGCGGTCCGGTGGAAGGGAGGCCATGGAAGGTCAGCTCGACCATGCGATCGATCTCTTCGACCGTCAGGTTCAGGTGTTGGAGCGAAGAGGCTGGTTCGTTGACCTCAGGCACATTCGGCACGCGGTTGACAAGCTTCTTCCGACGATCCGGGCTGCCGCAGATCCGCTCACTCGTGATCTCTATCTTGGCAGGCTCGCTGAAGTAACAGGCTTGGGAAAGACAGCGCTCGCCGGGGAGGTCGACGCAGGCTGGAATGGTGTGCGGCGAGGTTCGGAGGGAGTGCTGGTCAGGCCGTCTGATGAGGTGGTATTGCCCACTGGGCATGCTCCTTCGGAGGCACACCGGACGACCACGGGCGTCCCAGATGACTCCGGTTTCCCGGTCGGTAGCACGGACCTGCCGGTGAAGGGGCAGCGGAAAAGGCGTAGCGCCAGAGTGGAGCCGAAGTGGAGGGTGATGACGATTCCGCCCCGTCCTCGCGTCGACGAACCGGTCGAGCGGACACTGGTCCGCGCGATGCTGGTTGATCGTGGTGTTGCGGAGCACGTGGCTGAGCGGCATCCCCCGGCGACGTTTCGCAGCACTGCCTACAGAGAGATCTTCAGCGCCCTCCTTGAGGCCGCACATAATGACGACCTCGACCAGATTGCCGCCCGATTGTCGGAAGAAGCGTGCCGCGTTCTCAGCGACCTTACGGAGATCATCCCAATCGAGATTGAGGAGGCTGACATACTGTTGGGTCTTAGCAAGCTTGATGCCAGGGTGCTGGAGGGCCGTATAGAGGATGTAGTGGATACGCTGCGCAGCACCAGCGAACGATCACAGGTTGAAGCTCTCATGCGCGAGCGTCTTGAACTGGAGCGTGAGTTGCGCCGGCTCTTGCCGATCCGGAGTCCACGTACTAAACCGAGAAGGTAGGCAAGGTCTCATGAGCAATACGGTTAACGCGGCTCGACTACAATCATGCTCAATACTGGAGGCGAAGTGAATCCGGAACTGCAGGCACTCCTGGCTGTGCAGCGGGAGGACGAGGCAATCCGCGCGATCGAGGCACGGCTGGCGGCACTGATGCCACCTTTCAAGACGCTCGAGGCGGCTTGCCGTCGTACTGCGGATGAGGCAGGTAGGAATGCGATTGCCCTTGAACGGGAGGAGGCCAGGCTTCGCGTGAGTGAAGACCGGCTGGCCGAGTCCCGCGTGCGTCTCGGTAAGAGTGAGGCGATACTCGAGGCTGCGGCCAGGCTGAGGGATGCCACGGCGGCAGCAGTTCAGCTCGATGCTGCGCGGAAAGCTGTTGTTGAAGGAGAGAGCGAATTGCTGGTGTTGTCCCGCCGTGTCGGTGATCTCCGGGCAGCCACGACTGCGCACAGAGAGGAACTCGAGCGCCTTACTCGCGAACTTGAAGCGGCCGGTGCGTCGATAAGTGGGGAGAAGGCTGCCATGGACGCGGAATTGATGGGTCTGCGATCGCATCGCGGAATGACAGCTGAGGGTGTGGGGCGACCACTTCTTTCCCTGTATGAGCGTGTGTATCGCAATCGTCGTACCACTGTTGTGCATGCCTTGCACGACGACTTCTCGTGCGGTGCATGCGATACGGCCATTCCCCTGCAGCGCAGACCGGCAATGGCGAGTGGAAAATGTGTGGAACCGTGTGAAGCATGCGGAGTGTTGCTGTATTATCGGGTATCGACCAATGGGGCTTGATCGCATGGTGCACTGGCAAGGCAGCCGTCGGGTTCTTCGCTACGGCGCCTCGAATGCATTTGACGACCATGCCCCACGGCCCTGCTGACGTGACCGGGAGCAATCACAGATCGGGTATCCCGCTGCTGCGGCCGGAGCCCACATGGGTGTCGTTACCCACACCGGCGCGTGAGTCGATTGAGCGGTTGACAGAGGCACTGCTGCTTCCCGAGCCGATCTGCCATCTGCTTGTCAATCGCGGATATGGTGAGGTTGAAGCAGCGAAGCGATTCCTGCGACCTCGCCTGGAGCACATGGAGAGTCCGTGGATCCTGCACGACGTGGACCGTGCCGTGCAGCGTATCGTAGATGCGCTACGCCGGAGGGATACCATTCTCGTGCATGGAGACTACGACGTCGATGGCATGTGCTCGACGGCGTTGCTGACATCGGTCCTTCGTCAACTGGGCTGCGAGCGGGTTGTGCCTTTTGTGCCCAACCGTCTGACCGACGGTTATGATCTGGGCGCCGCGGGGGTAAGGGCAGCACAGTCGGCCGGAGCGCGGCTGGTGATCACGTGTGATTGTGGTACCAGTGCACATGACGCCGTGCGTGACCTCATGAGTGCCGGGATCGATGTTATCATCACTGATCATCATCTGCCCGGTCACGGCATGCCGCCCGCCTGTGCGGTGTGCAACCCGCGTCACCCCGACTGTCAGTCGCGGGACAAGGATCTTGCGGCGGCAGGGGTTGTCTACAAACTCGCGCTAGCTCTGTGCGAGGCGCTTGGTGCTTCGCCTGCGCTGGTTCATCAGAGGCTGGATCTGGTCGCACTGGCGACGATCGCTGACGTTGTGCCATTGCGTGGCGAGAACCGGATTCTCGTGCGCTACGGACTTCGCCTGCTTGCCCAAACAACGCATCCTGGGCTTCGGTCTCTCATTCGGTCATCGGGCCTGGAATCCAAACCTCTCTCGGCAGGCCGTGTTGGCTTCACGTTGGCTCCGCGTCTCAATGCTGCGGGTCGGATTGCTGACGCCAGGCTGGGGTTGCGGTTGCTGCTGGCGGAACGCGAGGACGAGGCGAATGCGATTGCCCGCGAGCTTGAGGAACTCAACCGGACGCGGCAGGAACTGGACAGGCGGGTGCTTGAAGATGCGATGCGACAGGCCGAGACGCCCGGTATGCGTGACCGGTTCGGATTTGTACTTTCGGGAGACGGCTGGCACCCAGGGGTTATCGGTATAGCAGCGTCGCGCATCGTCGAACAGGCGGGCCGTCCGGTGGTGTTGGTTGCAGTCGATGCCGGGGTGGGGAAAGGTTCTGGCCGGTCCATCAGTGCCTTCGACCTTCACGGTGGGTTGGCCAGGTGTTCGGATCTGTTTCAACGTTTCGGAGGTCATCGGGCTGCTGCCGGCCTCACGATGGATGCGAAGAAGCTTCCAGCATTCGTTGATCGCTTTGACGCGGTCGTACGGGCGGGCCTATCGGTGGAGGACCTTGTTCCGGAGCTCCGCGTCGATCTCGATCTGCCCATCGCGGCCGTGAATGAAGAGATGGAACGGTTTGTCCGGTATTTCGAACCATTCGGGGTCGGGAATCCAGCACCTATGTTCCGAGCCACCGATGTGCGACTCGCGGCCCCAGGCCGGCGTGTGGGGGCCGAGGGACTGCGAGTGAGCCTGGACACGGGTGGCGGAAGGCTTGACGGTATCGGTTGGGGGCTGGCGGCACGCCTACATCAGCTTGATGTGGCACAGCCGTACGATCTGGCGTATCGTCTGGAACGCGACGATTTCCGAGGGGTGTCCCGGCTCCAGTTGCGGCTATCAGGGATCAGGCCGGCGGAAATCGGTCAGCATCCGGACCCTGACCTCTGATGGTGCGGATCATAGCTGGTCGGTGGAAGGGGCGCCGCATCGTGGTTGCGCCCGGAAGCGTGGTACGTCCAACCGCCGACCGCGTGCGGGAGGCGTGGATGAGTATCGTGAACCCACTACTGTCGGATGCACGGGTTCTGGATCTGTGTGCGGGTAGCGGAGCGCTTGGCCTCGAGTGCCTCTCGCGCGGTGCCGCAGAATGCAATTTTGTGGACGAGTCTGCCGTAGCCCTGAAAGTGCTCCGGCAGAATCTCGAGAAGCTGGGTGGGCACGAAGGCGCTCATCTGAATCGTGATGAGGTTACCCGTTACGTTCGGC
>CAYSKN010000006.1:0-17487 GCA_964431565.1 uncultured Gemmatimonas sp. | reverse complement strand
GTTTGCGGATCCCCCTTACGATACTGACACGGCCTCCCAACTGGTTCGGCAGTGGCTCGAAGTCCCTTTCGCCACGGTGTTCGCCGTGGAACATTCGTCGGCAGTACCAATGCCGGCAATCGGAGATACGCGCCGGTACGGATCCACTGCGCTGACCTTTCTTCGCGAATCGACGTGATGATGCCTGCCGAGTCACCAACGAGCCCACTGCCACCAACTGGCATCAGTACTGGAGGACGAGCGCCCCTGGTGGCTCTCTATGCCGGATCCTTCGATCCAATCACCAATGGACACGAGGATCTCATTGAGCGCATCCTGTCCTTTGCAGACAGACTCATTGTCGCCGTGGCGAACAATGTAAACAAACATCCATTGTTTTCTGTCGAGCGCCGCGTCGGGTTCATCCAGCACGTCGTTGCCGAAGATCATCGAATAGAGGTTCGCACGTTCAGCGGGTTGCTCGTTGACTTTGCGCGTGAGGCTGGAGTATCGGTGAATGTGAGGGGACTTCGCGCGGTGAGTGATTTCGAATACGAATTTCAGATTGCGCTCATGAATCGGCATCTTTATCCCGCGTTGGAGACTGTATTCATGACTCCCTCGCTCGACACCACCTACATCAGTTCAAGCATGGTGCGTGAAGTGGCTCGGTTTGGGGGGGATGTCTCCGGTCTGGTACGTCCCGTGGTGGCCGAGGCACTTCGTGAACATTTTGACGGAATTCGTATTGGGAACACCATTGCGGAGGATCAGTGACGGGGCGTGTTCGGGCGTCTGCGGGGGCTCACGAGTTTCTGGAATCGCTGCACGAGCGCGCATCGCTCAGGCCGCGTACCATCCTCTTCCCCGAGGCCGATGATTCCCGCACGGTGCAGGCGGTGCTGGAGCTTCAGAAGAGACGATCGGTTATTCCGGTGCTGGTGCGCCGGAGCGATGCACCAACGGGGGTGATTCCCGCATCAGGGCATCTTCTCGATCCCCTGACCGATGAACGTCACGATCGTATCGTTGCACATCTTCTGGCGCGACGTGGTGAGAAAGGGCTGGCTCAGGAGGATGCCGAGCGGCTGGCCCGCGATCCACTCTACTTCGCTGATACTCTTGTGGCACTGGGCGATGCTGATGGATGTGTAGCCGGTGCCGTTCACACTACCACCGATGTTCTGCGTGCCGCGCTGTGGACGATCGGGCCCGCCGGTGAAGAGTTGGGTGGTACCAGCAGCGTCGCAAGGAGTGTCTCTTCGTCGTTCTACCTGATAGTTCCACCATTCCGGAGTCCGGACAGCGAGGTGCTCACATATACGGACTGTGCCGTCATTCCGGATCCTTCGCCACGTCAGCTTGCTGACATTGCGTTGGCTGCTGCCGCCGACCGCAAGTCGATAGTGGGAGATGAGCCGCGGGTCGCATTCCTGTCATACAGCACTATGGGAAGCGCGGACGGGCCTTCCATAAGCAAGGTCCGCGAGGCTGTGGCACTGGTGCGCAAAGCCGCACCTACGCTGGCTGTTTCCGGTGAATTGCAGGTGGACGCTGCGCTGATTGCGGAGATAGCGGATCGCAAGGCACCGGGAGCGGCTGCAGGAGGCGTTGCCAATGTGCTCGTGTTTCCGTCCCTCGATGCAGGCAATATCGCGTACAAGTTGACACAACGCCTCGCTGGTGCAGTAGCCATAGGCCCCATTCTTCAGGGACTTGCCAGGCCATGCAGTGACTTGTCCAGAGGGGCAACGTCTGACGACATTGTTCACGTTGCGGCGATAACGGCGCTTCAGGTCCGTGACAGCATTTCAGTTTACTCCAGCCATGTGAGCACGCTATGAGCTTTGCAGTCGACCGTGCAGATGATGTGCTCACGGTTATGATTGATGGCCATCTTATGGTGACCAACCGACAGGAATTCAAACAGCTGATCCTTGATGCGGTGGAGCAGGGGGTGCGCATCGTCATCGTCGATTTGTCCCGTACCGGTTATATCGACAGCTCCGGACTCGGAGCGCTCGTATCACTCAACAGGCGACTTCGTGATGTAGCGGGCGATCTGCGACTGGCCGGATTGAGCGATGACCTGAAATCGCTCTTCGAGCTGACGCGCCTCGATGCGCTCTTCCCGCTGTTCGCATCGAGATCCGACGCGCTTGCATCGAGGTAGACAATGGTGGTCGGCCTGATGGCGACAGAGGGGTGTTGCACCAGACGCTGCGTCTGGATGGCTCTCCCGTGTGTGGATTGACATCGATACCGGGAGCATAGCTGATGGCGCAGTGTCGGAGCTGGGTGTTTTCTTCCAGGCTCACAGTGATTCCCATGATCGTTGAGGACATCGTGGGTCTGTGTCGCGAGGCCGGATTTTCCCAGCGTCATTGCGGTCTCAATGTGCCAGTGGCGGTGACAGAAGGTGTCGCCAATGCCATTGTGCGAGGCAATGGCAACGACTCATCACGCCGGGTTGAGGTATCTGTCGACGTGAATGACCAGCGATTGATCGTTGACATCAGTGACGAGGGCGGAGGGTTCGACCTTCATGGACTTGAGCAGTCCTGTGATGATGCTGACTGGCTCGAGCGGGAGCACGGCAGGGGTGTGTTTCTGATGCGAAAGCTCATGGACCACATTGAAACGATCCGCTCAACGGGGCAGAGCGGACATCGTCTCCGCCTCATCCTGTATCGTGTATGAATGAGGTTGCCGCTCTGGTGGCTGTGTTTCGTGAGGCTACCGGGCGTGAGGTGGCCGTTTGGGAGAGGCGGGAAGGCTCCATGGCCCCCGTGCTGCTGGGTGCATCATCGGATACCTTTGCGAATCGCACTGTTGCTGGTGCACAGGCGTGGGACGTGCCTGCGTGGGCTCGGTCAAATGACATCCTTTCACATCTGGTGAACACCGGCGACAGCGTTGGCTGGTTGTTTCTCGAGACCGTCGGCAAGTCGGATCAGAGTGACGATACCGACCGGTTTCTCGGACACATCCTGCCGCTTGTGCGGCGAATCAGTCGGGAACGGGACGATGCGAGGCGTGAAGTGTTGGAGCGGCATGATGAGATCCGTCTTCTCTATGCCGTCGGTGAACTCCTTGGGGGCACAACGTCGGTGGCGGGCGTAGCCGACACGTTGCTGTCCGAGTTTGCTGCTACCGTTGGAGCAGAACGGGCTGTCTTTCTGGAAACAGACCAGACAGAGGGCGCTCTCGTTCCCATAGCTGCGCTGGGCCTCGACGAACGCAGCTATGCTCCAGTCCCATTTGAACAGGTTGGTCACATTGCTGTGCGCGCCTTTCATCTCGGTGGCGCGTGCATTGAGGAGGGAGAGGCTGCACTTAATGCCGATCCGGTGCTGGCGGCAAACTGCGCGTCGCTGATGGCGGTGGCGATCACGCGCCCGAGCACCGGATCCGGCATCACAGGCACTTTCCCCGTTCCCACGCGCAGGGGTGTCAACGGTCGCGCGATCCCGCTCGGCGTTCTAGTGCTGGCGGCACCACCGACCGGACCAACGTTTTCGGACGGTGATCGAAAGCTGGCCGTGGCGGTTGGTACGCAAGTAGGTGTCGCGATGCACAATGCGTCGCTTGTGGGTGCCGCTGTGGAGCGGCAGCAGCTCGCGCGGGAAATGCGCCTGGCACACGAGCTGCAGCTCAAACTTCTTCCATCACCTTCCGTGGTCGGACCTGAGGCACGGGCATGCGCACGAGTAATGGCGGCGGAGGTTGTGGGTGGAGATTTCTATCTGCTGGCCCGCCTCGATCAGGATCGCACCGGAGTGCTTATAGGTGATGTCTCTGGTCATGGATATCAGTCGGCACTTGTCATGGCGCTTGCTCTCAGCGCTGCCGCGATTCACCTCCAGGCAGCTTACGATCCATCGATGGCCATCGATGCGATTCATCGCTCCCTTCGAGAAGAGCTTATTTCCACGGAGATGTCCATTGGTGTCTGTTATGCCGTGATCGACAGTCGGGCAAACGAACTCCGCTTTGCAAACGCGGGACATCCGCACGCCTTCCGGCTCGGTGCTGACGGACGAACGGTTCGGCTGGGTGCAGTGGTGCCGCCATTGGGTTTCAGTGATGAAACGATCGAGGAGTACGTGATGGGATGGCGACGTGGTGACAGGCTCGTTTTCTTCACGGACGGTATAGTGGACGCGCGGAACCGATCGGGACGGCGTCTTGGCGAACGAGCAGTGCTGGATCTGCTCTCATCGATAGAACCGGCTGATGCGCCAGGCATGATTCTCGATTCGGTGTTCGATCTGCTGGACCGGCACACGGCGCATACTCCGCTTCGGGATGACTGCACTGTTGTCGTTGTGGACAGACCATGACAGGCTATTGCGGGGACAGGACGCCAGCGGTCATTGAGCGTTGGTCGGCCGTGCGGTACGCGGTCGATGGGCAGTGAGATACGGAGGGCCAACCAGTTGCCTCCTCCCCGAAGACGATTCGGCCAGCACTTCCTCCGTGACCGGCAGGTTCTGGCAGGCATCGTCGATACCCTGGGTGATCTTAGAGGGCGCACCGTGCTGGAGATCGGTCCGGGCCGCGGTGCGCTCACAGACCTCCTCGTCGAGCATGCTGAGCGTGTCGTTGCAGTCGAGATAGATCGAGATCTTGTCTCGCACCTTCGTGCACGTTACAAAGGCCTCTCGCATGTCGAGATCATCGAAGCCGATGTGCTCGAGACGGTACTTGCCGACGTTGCCGGCGGACCGTTTGCGCTGGTGGGAAATGTTCCCTACTACATTACCACACCGATAATATTTCATGCGCTTGTGCCGCCGCGTCCGGTCGTCGCGGTCTTCCTCGTGCAGAAGGAAGTTGCTGAGAGGATGACGGCTGCACCAGGCGGGAAAGCCTATGGTGCATTGAGCGTGAATCTGCAGGCCCTCGTGGATGTCACGTTCATTCGCAAGGTGCCACCCGGTGCGTTCAATCCTCCGCCAGCGGTAGATTCGGCCGTGGTACGAATTACACCGGCGCAGGATGTGGTTATTGAACAGCGTCTCGAAGCGAAGTATCGGAGCTTCGTAACATCTGCTTTCGGTCTTCGACGGAAGCAGTTGTTGCGGGTCATACGCATTGTGACGCAACTGGATGCGTCACAGGCCCTTGAGGTGTTGAGAATCTGTGATCTTTCACCCACAGCCCGCCCCGAGACACTCACTCCGGATGAGTTTGCGAGAATCGTACGAGTCGTTGGTCTGAGGGAGACCAGTGACTGACCGTGTTAGGGCTCCGTCCGTGCAGGTCCTGCCCATGTTTGGAATGAGGCACGGCGGCAGTAACTGCCGCGTGTGATTCAGGCAGCGCCCTGACCGAGGATGCCTGTATTGGTGAGTGCAAACGAGAGTCCTTCGAGCTCAACAGCCATGTTCATCGTCTTGAGCGATACCTTTGCCGGCACCGATATCTGGGCGGGAGCGAAATTGAGAACGCCCCGGATTCCCGCATCGACTATGAGGTCAACTACTGCCTGCGCATCTTCCGCAGGTATTGCCAGAATGGCGATCGAAGTGCCCTCCCGTCTAATGTCACGAGTCAACTCTGTCATCGGACGTATCAGGGTGTCACCGAGCTTCCCCCCAACTTTGGCAGGATCGTGATCATAGATGCCCACGATTTTGAATCCGCGCTGAAGGAACCCGCGGTAGCTGGCGAGCGCTGAACCGATCTTGCCAGCGCCGATGATAACCACTTTCCAGCCGCGTTCGAGACCCAGTATCTCACGCAGTTGCGTCGTGAGCTCCTTCACCGGGTAGCCCAACCCTCTCTTGCCGAAAGAGCCGAACAGGGACAGATCCTTTCTTACCTGGGCTGGAGTGGTTCCGCACTGGTTTGCGAGTTCGTCGCTGGATGCGGTATGCTGTCGACGCGCGTCGAGATCCTCGAGGTAGCGGAGGTACATCGACAGACGACGAACTGTAGAGTCGGCAATGCGTTTCACGGCTCTGGCCTGTGCTTGTGAAATTCTTCACAAAGTTAGACAGGAATCCCCCGTTTCACCAGCGGCGTGCTAACTTGGCATGGTGCCCGGTACGACCGCGTCCTCTATTCCCAACACTTTGTGCGCGCGCGCGGCGATTCGTCTGGCCGCAGGGCCACTCGACGTGCTCACCCTGATGCGCGAGGTATGCAGGCTGAAACGGCTCCAGCACGATGCCGCCGAACGAATGGCCGTTGCACTACTGGGGTCCCGTCCGGAGTTCGTACAGACACCTGCCGGACACTGGGCGCTGGCAACGACCCTTGTGCCGGCGGAAGGAGAGCCTCACAGCGAAGGTGTCAGACCCTCGCTTTTCGACCTGTCCTTTTCCGTTGTGGATGTGGAGACGACGGGTTCGAGCCCTTCCCTGGGTGACCGTATAACGGAAATAGCTGTCGTGGAGGTGAAGCAGGGAAAGGTTGCCGAATTGTACAGCCAGCTCGTGAATCCTGAACGACCCATCCCTTCGTTCATCACGGCTCTCACCGGGATCTCGTGCGAGCTGGTTCGTCACCAGCCAACGTTCCGCGAAGTGCTGCCTGCTGTGCTTGAACGCCTTCGAGGGTCGATCTTCGTTGCCCACAATGTCTCCTTCGACTGGCGGTTTGTGAACGAAGAACTGCGTCGCTGCCGATGCCAGGAGTTATCCGGCCCGAGGCTCTGTACGGCACGCCTTGCAAGGGCGACGCTGCCGGGCCTCTCGCGGCGGTCGCTTGATCGGGTGTCCAGGTATCTCGGTATCGAAATCGAGTCGCGCCACCGTGCTGCGGGTGACGCAGCTGCCACCGCAAGAGCCCTGTGCCTGATGCTAGGCATGGTGGCCGAGGCTGGTGTTGATACATGGGAGAGGCTTCAGGCATTCGTTGATGGTGGTGGTACTCGGTCTTCAGGTCACCCGCGCGCGGGGCGCAGCGGTCTGCCCCCCTTTCTCCCCCGCCCATAACCAGGGACGACATAGCGTGAGCTTTCCACATCCTCTGCTGGAAACGCGTTCACTTGGACGCTGGCGGATTCACGCCATTCAGGCCGGCGGGCAGCAGCTCGATGGCGGCGCCATGTTCGGTGTGGTACCGAAGACTCTCTGGTCGCGCCGAATTCCTGCCGACACTCGCAACCGTATTCCTATGGGGATGAGATGTCTGCTTATCGAGCACGAGGACGGGCTCATCCTTATCGACACGGGGGCGGGAAACAAGGAGACGCCGAAGTTCCTTGACATCTATGGCATAGAGAACGCTGGCACCGAGGGACGGACCGCGCTTGAAGACGGCATTCGTGCGGCGGGCCACACTCCGTCTGACATCGGGCTAGTGATCAACACGCATCTTCATTTCGATCATGCCGGAGGAAACACCTGGCTCACACCCACTGGCGAGGTGCTGCCGGCCTTCCCGCGCGCCAGGTATCTCGTGCAGGCTGGTGAGATGGCGTATGCCGAGTACACCAACGAGCGCACGGCTGCAAGCTACTTCCCGCCCAACTGGGCGTCGATTGCCGCCAGCGGAAGGCTCGAATTCGTTGACGGGGAGAGTGAGATAGTCCAGGGCGTCGTGGTTCGTCCCACTCCGGGACACACTCCACATCATCAGAGTGTCATTCTGCGCTCGGGCGGTGAGACAGCGTGCTTTCTGGGCGATCTGGTTCCCACCAGCCACCATCTGCCGCTCCCTTGGATCATGGGCTATGACGTGGAACCACTGGTGACGCTCGAGTCCAAGAGGTCGCTCCTCGCAGAGGCGCTGAAGGAGGACTGGTTGCTCATCTTCGAACACGATGCACATGTGAGCTTCGGGCGTGTCGGTCACAACGGTAAGGCTTATGAGCTGGCAGCAGCGTGATGCTGGAGCTCGGCGGGTGACTCGGTGAAGTTGGAGGGATCTCTTGAGGGGATGGTGGTGGCTGAGCTGTCGATTGGACGGAAACGTTGGGGTTGACCTCGAACCCGATCGCCCTAAGTTACTACTGTTGTCGTGGGATCGGGTCACTTGGTTTCGAGCTCGTGAGACCCGTGAAAATCGAGAAGTGGAGGAGCTGCGACGCTCCTCCCACCCTTCGGCCCGGTGGGTGGCAACCCACATGGTGTGCTGCTGGAGTCCTTCGAAACGCATCTGCTCGCCACGCGTCTGTCGGTGGCACGAGTGTGGTGTCGTCAGCGACGCGGATTCCACTCGGGGTCCGCGTTTTCAGCTTCCTCTACCGGAGTACGTACTATTCAGGATTCGACAAAGCGTCCGCCACGGGTCAACCGGCAGATCCGCATCAGCCCGGTGCGCGTTATCGGTGCTGACGGCAGTCAGCTGGGTATTCTCGAAGTGGATGTTGCACTGTCCATGGCCCAGGAACGAGGACTCGATCTGGTAGAGGTGGCTGCAGCGGCTCGACCACCAGTAGTTCGTATAATGGACTACGGTAAGTTCAAGTTTGAACAGGCCAAGCAGGCGCGGCTCGCGAAGAAGAAACAACATGTGATCCATCTCAAGGAGGTAAAGTACCGTCCCGGGATTGATGATCACGATTTCGAGACGAAGACCCGCCATGCGCGGCGCTTTCTCGAGGAAGGAAACAAGGTGAAGGTGACGCTCATGTTCCGGGGCCGACAGATTGCTCATCCCGAACTCGGGAGACAGGTGGTCGATCGGGTTGCTCAGGAACTTGTCGATCTATCGAGGGTCGAGAGCTTGCCTGCGATGGAAGGCAGATCAATGACGATGATTCTTGCGCCGAAGTGATCAGGGGAAACCTTGGCGCATGACCTGCTGCAGGCCGTCTCACCTCGAGACGGTTGAACCGATACGTTAGAGCGAACTATGCCGAAGATGAAGACACACAGTGGCGCCAAGAAGCGCTTCTCCGTGACCGGAGCGGGGAAGGTGCGGCGTCTGAAGGCGTACAAGAGCCATATCCTCACGAAGAAGGATCCAAAGCGTAAGCGCAATCTCCGCCGCGCCACATTCCTCGCGATCAACGGCGAAGTGAAGCGCATCAAGCGTCTCATCCAGGCCTGAGGAGCTCCGACAATGCCACGTGTCAAATCCAACGTCGTACGCCTGAAGCGCAAGAAGCAGGTCCTCAAGCACGCGAAGGGGGCTTTTGGCGCCCGGTCCAAGCTGTGGAAGGCAGCCAAGGAGAATGTCGAGCGCGGCTGGCGTTATGCCTACCGTGATCGCAAGGCGAAAAAGCGCGACTTTCGCCGGCTCTGGATCATCAGGATCAATGCAGCTGCGCGCCTGCACGACATGTCCTACAGCTCGTTCATCAACGGTTTGCACGCAGCTGGCATTGAGGTAGACCGGAAGGTGCTTGCGGATCTTGCGGTGCGCGAACCAGAGGCATTTGGGGCTATCGCAACTCAGGCCAGGACAGCACTCGAAGCCAAGACTGCTGCGGCCTGATTTTCGTGGAGCGTCGATCGCGTATCGACGCTCCACCCGATGTAGCCTTGGTTACAGGGTCCAGGCGGGTGGTGGGCCGGGATCGATGGATGCCGGCCCTTCAGGATACTGACTTCTATCAGGTCGTGAATCTTTCCGAGTATCTCGCACAGGCTGATGCTCTCGGCCGGGAGTGCCGCGCACTCCTCGAAGATCTGGATGCATCAACACGTATCGATGTTGCCAAGGGTAGGCTCAATGCCCTGAAGGACGAGCGTCTCGCGACGCTGCAGGGGGCACTGCGCTTGCTGCCCGCGACCGATCGTCCCGCAGCCGGCAGCGCGTTCAACCTGCTCAAGAAGGGCATTCATGACGCATTGGAGGCGTATTCCATGCGTCAGTCCGTCGGCCAGGCCACGAGTCGATTCGACCCGACAATGCCGTCACGTGCAACATGGCGTGGTTCCCTGCATCCGGTCACGCTGGTAATCGATGAGATCTGTGAGATCTTTCGCGAGCTCGGTTTCACCGTTGCTCTGGGACCAGAGGCGGAAACGGAATGGTACAATTTCGGTGCCCTCAATTTCCCGGCCGACCATCCGGCGATGGAGCTGCATGATACGCTCTATCTTGGCGAAGAAGCCCTGTTGCGAACGCACACCTCACCAGTTCAGGTTCGGACACTTCAGCGCTACGCTCCCCCGGTTCGTGTACTGGCGCCGGGCCAGGTGTATCGCCGCGACTTTTTCGACGCGACGCACGCTCCTGCCTTCATGCAGCTCGAAGGACTGGCGGTCGATGAAGATGTGAGTTTCGTGGATCTCAGGGCCACTCTGGCGGAATTCGCCCGTCGTTTCTACGGGGCGACCAGGCGAGTGCGCTTCGGACCTTCGTATTTCCCTTTTGTCGAGCCCGGGGCGCAGATGGACGTCGAAGTCGATCTCGGCGATGGCAGGGGGGTCCGATGGGTGGAGATACTCGGGTGCGGTATGGTGCACCCGAATGTACTCCACGCTGCCGGCCTCGACAGTGAGAAGTACACGGGCTGGGCTTTCGGGATGGGCCCGGCTCGTATAGCTATGTCGCGCTACGGGATCAACGACATTCGCATACTCTACGATTCCGACGTCCGTTTCCTGGAGCAGTTTGCGCGATGATCGTCTCGCACGAGTGGATAAGGCAGTTCGTCCCCCACACACTGAGCGCTCTAGAGGTCGGTGAGGCGCTCAGTCGTCATTGCGTCACGCTGGATCGTATTGAGACCATGGGAACGGAGCTCACTCCGTTCGTGGTAGCCAGGGTGATTGAGGCAGGGCCTCATCCGGACTCCGATCACTTGTGGGTCACCAAGGTTGATGACGGCTCGGGCGAGTTGCTTGATGTGGTGTGCGGAGCTCCCAAGGTCGTGGTTGGCGCGTGCTATCCATTTGCCCGTACCGGTACGCTGATGCCGGGCGGTATCAGGATAGAGAAGCGCAAGATCCGGGGTGAGGTGTCCAACGGAATGCTCTGCTCGGCGCGAGAGCTGGGGCTTGGCGATGAACACCATGGAATCCTTGAGCTGGATACCGATGCACTGCCTGGTACTCCACTGCTGGAAGTGATCAGAGCCCGGGACTGGAAGCTGGAGCTCGATGTTCTTCCCAATCGGCCTGATCTGTTGTCGCATATTGGTGTGGCCCGCGAGGTATCAGCAATAACGGGTACGCCCATGTCTTTGATCCCCGGGGATATCACGGTTCCGACAACGGATATTGCCATTGTGGAAGGCCTGAACGCCGCAAAGGGTGAGTATGCGACGATCATCCTGCAGGACGCGGTGAGCTGTACTCGATTCATCGGCGTGGTTATCACTGGTGTGCAGGTAACGGACAGTCCGGAATGGCTCCGCAGGCGGCTGAGCAGCATTGGACTCCGCAGCATCAGCAACGTTGTTGACGCCACCAACTATGTGCTGCACGGACTTGGCCATCCCGTACATGCTTACGATCTGGCGACGCTTCGAAACAGGACCATCAGAGTACGTCAGACACGACCGGACGAGCCGACGCTGATGACTCTCGATGGTGTTTCACGGATCATACCTGCAGGAACGACCGTGATCTGTGATGATGAGAGGCCTGTTGCTCTGGCGGGGGTAATGGGCGGCCTGGACACGGAGGTGACCGGAAGCACTACCGACATTCTGCTGGAACTGGCTGTCTTCGATCCTCGGTTCGTACGACGTGTGCGGAAGATGGCTGGGCTCTCCACCGATGCCAGCTATCGCTTCGAGCGCGGTGTTGACGCACACGACGCTGAGGCGGTGGCGCGTGTTACGGCATCGCTCATCACGCAGGTAGCCGGCGGTGACGTGTGTGAAGTTCTGGTTGTTGGCGAACCGATAAAGGAGCGCGAGCCGGTTACGTTGCGCCCTCGACGCCTGGCTCGGCTTCTGGGGGTCGGTGTGGCGGTGAACGATATTGTTCGTCACCTCGAATCGCTCGGTTGTACGGTCCGGAAAGTTGCTGACGATCTGAGTGTGAGTGCGCCCGGTTGGCGTCACGATCTCAGCCTTGAAGTTGACCTGATCGAAGAGGTAGCACGGCTGATCGGATTCGATTCTTTCCCACAGGAATTGCGGCCCTTTCGACCCGGTTCGGCGCCAGACCATCCGCTGCATCTCGTGTCAAGGCGCGTCCGTGATCTTCTGGTGGGGATGGGGATGGCAGAGACGCGGCCGATGCCATTCACGTCCACTGGCGGAATCGGTACGCCTCGCGTTCTGAACCCGCTCAACGAGGACGAGCCCTTTCTCCGTGCATCTGTGCTCGATACTCTCGCAAGACGTGCCGAGCATAATCTCTCGCGGATGCAGGGGAATCTGCGTCTGTTCGAAATCGGAAGCGTGTTCACGTCCCGTGATGAGCTTCTTCCGGCGGAGGAGATCCGCGTCGGCGCCCTGCTGATGGGTGCGCGTCGTCCACGGCACTTTACCGAGCCGGATCCTCCTAACTTTGATATCTGGGACGTCAAGGAGGTGGCCGCTCGGGTCACTGCTGCCGCGTATCGAAAACAGGCGTTCCTGCATGCCATTGACGGCGGTCACGGATGGCTCATTGAAGTTGAGGATGTCGGCGTAGTGGGGCGGGCCAGTGAGGTGACGCTGGATCGTCCGGTATGGGCTTCTCCTGCCTGGGGGGTAGAGCTTACGCTTGGGGTGATATCGTCGGACAATGTGGCGCTCGCCGGGCATCACGGATATGCGCCCGTGAGACGGGACTCGGGTGTCTTGGACGCCGTGCGTTTCATGCCGCTGCCGGTCACACCCGCAGCCGAATTCGATCTTGCTTTGTTTGTGCCCGATGAAGTTGCTGCCGCCACCGTCGACCAGGCACTCCGGCAGGCCGGGGGGGAGCTGCTTGAACGTGTGGAGCTGTTTGACGAATTCCGCGGAACAGGCGTGCCTGAAGGCAGCAGGAGTCTCGCCTGGCGGTTGACGTGGCGTCATGCGGAGCGCACGCTTCGTGACAAGGAATTGGAGAGTCGTCGGGCCCGCCTGCTAACCATCCTCGAAAAGGAATTGGGTATCCGCTCCCGTGCGCCCTGACGTCATCGCCTTTCATGAGCTGGACGCGCTGGTCCGCAATCTCAGCGGCCAGTTGGCCTCCTACCGTCGCCGTGCCCTTGCAGCGGAAGGGCGCACGCATGTGCTCGAGCAACAGCTGAGCGTGGCTGCGGCCAGTGTGCAGGCATTGCGGATCCAGGTGGATTCAGAGCGCGGCGCACTGGCTGAAGCGAGGGCGCGAGTAGAGCTGCTTGACCAGGAACTTGCTGACACCCGCGCCTCCTTGCATGAGGTGCGGATAACTTGTGAGACTCTGGAAGCCCGGGCGACGCCCGCTGGGTTGGACCACGAACTCGCACGCGAGAACGAGCGGCTCCGCTCGCTGCTCGCCCAGGCGCGGGACAAGGCTGTTCGGCTTGTCGACCGGGTTCGTTTTCTACGCCAGCAGACGGAGCAGGGGACTGAGCGATGATCAATCCGCGGGCAGTGGTCAAGGTCAGGATTCTTGGCGAGGAGCATCTGATCCGGACCGAAGCGTCTGCTGAGCATACCAGGGCTGTTGCTGACCACGTGGACAGGACCATTCGCGCCATCATTGATGGTGCGTCGACTATCGAGACGCAGAAAGCCGCCATTCTGGCGGCGTTGCAGATTACTGACGAGCTTTTCAAGGAGCGTCAGGCCAGCGAGGCGCTGGCGACTGATCTCCGACAGCTTGCCTCGGATATACGACCCCTCCTCCCACCGGCCAAGCGCGGCGAAGACTGATGTGTGGCGTGTCCGGCTTTGCGGCGCACCGTCGGCTGTTTGAGCGTAGGGCCGTTGCGGCATGCCACGGGTGACCGTACGTTGCGGGTGATGGCCGTGTGAAACTGCGTGACTGCTGGCGACTGCAGGAGTGGGGATCGTCCGACTGCAGAGTTGGCTGCTCTGGCCCGTTTCCCAGCCCTTCTTCATAGATCTGACGGTTCACGAACAGGGATCCGCACCTCGCGTGCGGTGGAGCATAGATCCTCATGGGAGAACTTTCGCTGGCTGCGCTCACTGGCGCGCTTGGCGTACTGCTCGCCGTGGTTGCCTTCGTATCTGGGCGCCGCTCAGGGCGGGAGGCTGAGGCAGCAGACCAGAAGCGAGCCGGAAAAACGGGCGAAGAGACGGCGCGGCGTATTGTCGATGAGGCGCGTCGTGATGCGGAGAGTCTGCGCAAGGACGCTGTGATTTCCGGAAAAGAAGAAATTCTCCAGCTTCGGGAAAAGCACGACCAGGAGTTCCGGACGCGTCGTGTCGAGATTGAAGAGGAAGAGAAGCGTATCCTTGACCGCGAGAAGCAGCTTGATCGGGCGAGGGAGGGTGTGGATACCCGCGAACATCAGCTGGCGCTCAGGGCTCGTGAGCTCGACCGGCGTGATCATGTACTGGCTGTCAGAACCCAGGACCTCGATCGCCTGGTTGCTGAGGAGCGCAGCAAGCTTGAACTGGTGGCAGGTCTGAGCGCCGATCAGGCGAAAGCCGAGCTCGTCAGACGACTGGAAGATGAAGCACTGGCCGATGCTTCCAGCCGACTGCGGGAGATCAGGGAATCGGCCAAACGTACAGCCGATCGGGAGGCTCGCAAGATCGTGGCCTTGGCCGTGCAGCGCATTGCTGCCGAAACAACTGCTGAAACCACTGCATCGGCGGTGTCGCTCCCGAGCGATGAGATGAAGGGTCGAATCATCGGTCGTGAGGGGCGTAATATCCGGGCGTTCGAACTTGCAACGGGTGTGGACGTGATCATTGATGACACACCGGACAGTGTGGTGGTATCCTGTTTCGATCCTGTGCGGCGTGAGACGGCGCGTCTGGCACTTGAGAAACTGGTCACAGATGGGCGGATCCATCCCGGTCGCATTGAGGAAGTGGTGGCCAAGGCGCGCGCGGAGGTAGAGGCAACGATAGTGGAGACAGGTGAGCAGACAGCTTATGACGTAGGAGTCACCGGACTTCATTCGGAATTGATCAAGTTGATAGGCCGGATGAGGTGGCGCACCAGCTACGGACAGAACATCCTTGCCCACAGCAAGGAAGTTGCCTGGCTCGCCGGCATGATGGCGGCCGAGCTGGGCCTTGACTCGGCACTGGCGAGACGCGGCGCTCTGCTGCACGATATCGGCAAGGTGCTTACTCACGAGCATGAGGGAACGCACGTTCAGTTGGGCGTGGAGGTTGCAACCAGGTACGGCGAGAGTCCACTGGTGGTCAACTGTATTGCTGCGCATCACGATGATGTTCCGCACGAGACCGAAGTCTCTGTGCTCGTTCAGGCGGCGGATGCGATCTCCGGCTCGCGTCCGGGGGCGCGGCGGGAAGCTTTCGAGACTTATGTCAAACGACTGGAGGGCCTCGAAAAGATTGCCGCGAGCTACCGGGGTGTCGAACGAGTCTTCGCGATTCAGGCAGGTCGCGAGGTTCGCGTGATCGTGACACCAGAACAGGTGGACGATGTGCGGATGGCGGCGCTCTCGGAGGAGATCGCCAGGCGTATCGAATCGGAGCTGCAGTACCCTGGGCAGATCAAGGTCGTTGTCATTCGGGAGAGCCGGGCGGTGGACTTTGCGCGCTGAACTGATCGACGGAAAGGCGATTGCTACAGAAATTCGCGGTGAGATCGCCAGAGATGTTGCCGGACTTGCGGGACGTGGCGTATTACCGGGGTTAACGGTAGTGCTGGTCGGCGATGACCCTGCCAGCGCCACCTACGTAGGGGCGAAGGAGAAGGCATCAGTGGCCGCCGGGATGAAGGGCGAGACTATTCGCCTGCCGGCCAGTACGACGGAGCACGAACTGCTGGCTCTCGTGGAGCGACTCAACGTGGACAAGGCGGTGCACGGAGTTCTCGTACAGATGCCGTTGCCATCACAAATTGACCCCGACACTGTCATCAGGCATATCCGACCTGAGAAGGATGTCGATGGCTTTCATCCGGTGAACGTGGGGAAGCTGCTGATCGGTCACACCGACGGTTTCGTGTCCTGTACGCCCGCAGGAGTGATTGAACTGCTTATCCGGAGTGGTGTGGACACGCGGGGGGCCGAGGTCGTGGTCGTTGGCCGGAGCAATATCGTCGGCAAACCAATGGCCGCCCTTCTGATGCAGGGGCGTGCTGGTGGCGATGCGACAGTCACCGTCTGCCATAGTCGCACGCGTGATCTGGCGGGGCACACCCGTCGCGCAGATATCCTGATCGCCGCCATAGGGCGTGCCGAGATGATCACGGGTGACATGATCAAGCCAGGTGCAGTCGTGATTGATGTGGGAATGAACAGTGTGGTTGACCAGGCGAGAGCCAGTGGAAGAAGGCTTTGTGGTGATGTCCATTTTGCTAGCGCAGCTGAGGTGGCTTCGAGGATTACGCCCGTACCTGGCGGCGTGGGTCCGATGACCATCGCGATGCTGCTTCGCAACACCGTGCGCGCCGCTGCGCGGGCGCTCAGTTAGGAAGAACCGTTATGGGCTCCCGTCGCACCGGTAGCCATGCACAGCCGGAGTACCGTGCGGTGCAGCATGGGACAACACGCAATGTGACTCCTGGAAGCGAGCCGGAGGCTGCGCTCAGCGTGCACACCCTTACGAGCGCGTCCCGGGATGTCATCGAGGGGGCTTTTCCGCCGTTATGGGTGCGCGGAGAAGTCACCAGTTTCAAGGCTCACCGGAATGGCCACTGGTATTTCTCCCTGCGTGATGCCCAGGCCCAGGTGAGCTGCGTAATCTGGAGTTCCGCCACCCGTCGTATTCCTGCGCCTCCGGACGAAGGTATGCAGGTCATTGCGTATGGACAGATGACTGTGTGGCCGGTGCGTGGTGATCTGCAGTTTTCGGTCCGACAGCTGGAGGCAGAGGGAGACGGCTTATGGCGCAAGGCCCTCGAACAGGCACGACTTCGTCTTGAGCGTGATGGATTTCTGGCGGCCGAGCGAAAACGGCGGCTACCGATGTTTCCCCGCCGTATTGCTGTGCTCACCAGTCCCGACGGTGCTGCTCTGCATGACATCATCACGGTGAGCCGCAATCGAAGCCCGGATGTGGAACTGGTGCTGGTACCAGCCAAGGTACAGGGTGAGGGTGCTGTCGAGTCGTTGATCTCTGCACTCGAGCAGGTAGCGCGCTGGAAGGGAGCAGACCTTGTGATCATGGGCCGGGGCGGCGGATCGCGCGAGGATCTCTGGGCGTTCAACGACGAGCGTCTGGCGCGTGCGCTGGCCGCTTGTCCGCTTCCGACGGTCTGTGCGGTTGGTCATGAGGTTGATATCTCCCTGTGTGATCTTGTGGCTGACGTGCGAGCTGCCACACCGTCTGCCGCTGCAGAGTTGGCGGTACCATCCAGACGCGAGACCATAGCGCGTGTTGATGGCCTTGGCAGGCGCCTTGCATCGGCTGCTGTCAGGCGCGAAGAACGGGCAGTCGAAAGCCTGGTGCAGGTTCGCAGGCGACTTGCGCTGGTCGCTGCGCGGGTCGCCGATCGTCAGAAGACACGTGTGGCGAGCCTCGCTGGTCAGCTCGAGGCACTTTCGCCGCTGGCAACGCTGGCCCGCGGGTATGCGGTTGCCCGA
>CAYSKN010000005.1:9656-32708 GCA_964431565.1 uncultured Gemmatimonas sp. | reverse complement strand
AAGGTGCGAGCGACGGAGATCATCGACGAACTCGAACCCGAGCGCCGGGGTGCCTATGCCGGTGCACTAGGCGTCATCGGAGCCGGCGATACCCGAATGGATCTCGCCATCACCATCCGGACGTGCGTGATAGCCAATGGGGTGGCATCGGTTCAGTCCGGAGCAGGCATCGTTCACGACTCAGTCCCTGAGCGTGAATGGGAGGAGACCGAGAACAAAGCGCGTGCTCTGCTGACAGCAATAGGTCGCGCGCGCACCTGAGAGGTATGGCGAAACAGGATTCCACGCAGCGTACGATCATAATACTGACCTCTGCGTCAGGTGACCGTCGTTTCACCCTCACTGGGCCTGGCACCTTTGTGCTTGGTCGCGATCCAGTGTGCGATCTGCCGGTACTCGATCCGACAATCTCGCGACACCACGCGAGGCTGTCTTTGAGCCAAAGCACCCATGAGATGGTTCTGGAGGACCTCGATTCACGCAATGGCACCTGGATCAACGGTTCACGGGTCAGGCGCGGAGCGATTCGTTCAGGTGATACCGTGGCGTTCGGCACGGTCGTCTTCACCGTCAGTGATGGATCATGGGCAGCACCTGCCCCCACACCATCGGAGCCAGACAGCAGAGGTCGAGCTGGTCTGCTGCGGGAACGTCCGGTTCCTTCGAACGACCAGGTGCTGGCTGATATCGCGGCCGATCACCAACGAGCCGCCGGGCGGCTCACCCAGCTCGTCCGGATCGCCCAGCGCCTTGGTTCCTTCGGGGACCTCGATGAGCTTCTCGACGCCATCGCAACCGATCTTTTTGCGACATTCGATGCAGATCGCGTTGCAGTGCTGCTCAGCGAGCAGGATGGCACGCTCACCACGCGTGTCTCGCGTGACCGGCTCGGTGCAATCC
The DNA here is from genome assembly GCA_964431565.1 of uncultured Gemmatimonas sp. Lineage (GTDB taxonomy): Bacteria > Gemmatimonadota > Gemmatimonadetes > Gemmatimonadales > Gemmatimonadaceae > Gemmatimonas. The sequence continues at coordinate 31,808 of CAYSKN010000005.1, read as the reverse complement.
CCCGTCCCGTTCCGCGCGCCATTGCACATGGTGTAGCCGCACGCCAGGTGGCATTGCTCACCAATGATGCTGCACACGATGTACGCACGGCTGGCGAGTCCGTACTGCAGCAAGCGGTGAAGTCGGCTATGGCCGCTCCGCTGCTCGGCGAGCGACGGGCTACGCTCGGTGTCGTGTACGTGGACCATCTGCGCGCAAGCCGGTCATTTCAGGATGACGATCTCGCACTTCTGGTGGCATTTGCCGGCATCGCATCCGCCGCTGTGAAGCGTGAACTGGACACAGCACAACTCCTGAATGCCGAACGAGTACAGCAGAACTTCGAACGTTATTTCACTCCACAACTTGCCAAGCGTATTGCAGGCAGTACAGCCCAGGTGTCGCTGGGTGGTGTTCGTCAACCAGTGGTGGTTCTGTTCAGCGACATACGACACTTCACAGCGATTGCAGAGTCACTGCCACCCACCGCAATGGCGCAGCAGTTGAACGAGTACTTTGGTGTGATGGTGGACTGCGTGTTTCGTCATGAAGGTGCCCTGGACAAGTTCATCGGGGACGCGATCATGGCCTACTGGGGTGCGCCGGAGATGCGCGACGACGACGCCGATCGCGCCGTAGCGGCAGCCATCGATATGCACAGGGCACTTGCAGTGCTGAACGCACGATGGCAGGCGGAAGATCGCCCCCAACTTGAGGCGGGTATTGGCATCCACACGGGCGACGCCTTTGTGGGTAACATTGGCTCACCCAGGAGACTCGAGTTCACTCTGATCGGCGACACCGTAAACCTGGCCAGCCGTCTCTGCTCTCTCGCACAGGGTGGTGAGATACTCGTCAGCGAGACAATGGCGAACAGTCTCGGGTCGCGCGTACCTTGCCGTCCACGGCCGGAGCTGCACGTCATTCGTCATACGAGTGAAGACAGTGCGGTGTGGGAGGCATATACCGAGGTTGCTGATCAGCCCACAGCATCATGTGGGCTATCACCGGAGCATTCATCGTGACCACTGCAGATGGCATGACCGGGAGCAAGGTGCACGGTTTCCATGCGTGCGTCCCGGACGCAGGTGGGATCGCGGCTGCATGACCGTGCTGCGCGCCATGGGCCGCGATGGTGTCAATGAGCTGCCGCCACCGGTGTTGCTGAACGGTACAGACGTCACAGCATTCCCTCTCGTGCGTGATGACATGGTCATGCTCGTCCGGAAGCATGGTTCGCTGTACGAATGGGCAGCCACTCAACCTCAATCGAAAGCACTCCGTGGACGTGGACCGGTATACGTGGTCACGCTGCCGATATCCGGTGTGAATGTGGTTGTGCGTCATGCGTGGCATGGTGGCCTGCTGGCACCTCTCACCGGCGATCGCTTCCGATACCCTTCCCGTGCTGCGCGGGAGATGAAGTACTCGGAGGCCCTGCGAAGGGCAGGTGTCCCGACCACGTCGGTGCTGGGTTTTGTACGGCACAAGGCCGGCCCCGGTCTCGTACGCGTAGATGTGGTTACGCACTACGTGCCCGACGCCGCTGATTTCGGAATGGTCGTTGCCGGGCTCGGCGCTGATGTGGAGTGTGACGAAGCCCTCGAGGCCACACGCCGGCTGCTGGTTCATCTCGCCGTACTTGGCATTGTGCACCCCGATCTGAATGTGAAGAACGTCCTGCTCCACAGAAGTGGGAGCGGTGCAGCGGAGGCCATGATCATTGATGTCGATACCATCAGGTGGGATCCTTCGCGTACGCCAGGCGATACGATGAGAAGGAATCTCGCACGCCTCACACGATCGATTCGGAAATGGCGAAGGCGTTTCGGTTGTGAGCTTGACGAAGATCGGATTGACGAGTTCATCAGGGCTGCATCCGCTGATCTCGGGCGGGACCGGAGTGGTTCATGAACGAGACCACGCCGCCACTGTCCAGAGTGCGTCTTGAGCGGATCGGGATCGTCATGATGAGCGCGGTGGGTGACGCAGTACACGTCATGCCGATCATCCATGCGCTCAAGGCTCATCTGCCGTCGATACATATCACCTGGGTGCTGCAACCTGGACCGGCAACCCTTGTGCAGGGACACCCGCTGGTCGACGAAGTTATTCTCTTTGATCGACGCCGCGGATGGCGGGCATTCACCGATGTACGTCGTGAGCTTGCCAGCAGGCCGCTCGACGTAGTGCTGGCACTTCAGGTTTATTTCAAGGCCGGACTGGTCACAAGCTTCACACGTGCACCCGTGAAACTCGGGTTCGACTGTGAGCGGGCACGTGATGCCAACTGGCTCTTCACCACCCATCGGATCGCCCCACGCGCTCCTCAGCATGTGCAGGATCAGTACTTCGAGTTTCTGGATGCACTTGGCGTAGCTCACAGTGCACCGCAGTGGACGCTTGGTCCATGGAACGCTGAAGAACGTGACTGGCAGCGCAGGTTCCTGACACAGTTCGATCGGCCGATTGCTCCAATTGTCGTTGCCACCAGCAAGCCGGCGAAAGACTGGATGCCTGAACGCTGGGCTCAGGTGTGTCATGCACTGTGGAACAACTTTCATCTCCAGCCGGTGCTCGTTGGCGGCAGTACGGAGCGTGAGCGGGCTGCTGCTGAGGTGATTCTTCGAGATGCGCCTATGGCGCATTCCGCACTCGGGAGCGGCCTGCGGAAACTCGCTGCCATTCTCGATGGCGCAGCAGTGGCCCTGTCACCCGATACCGGGCCGCTGCATCTCGCAGTTGCGCTGCGGACTCCGGTGATATCACTGCTGGGTTTTACCAACCCCAAACGGGTCGGCCCGTACGCCTTTGCGCACGACCTGATGATCGACGCCTACGGCGATCCAGGCGAAGATTACCCGCTGAACATGGAATATCGTGAAGGACGCATGGTACACATTACGGTGAGCGATGTTGTCGACAGGCTGGAACGCTGGCGCACATGCTACTCCGATTCCCGGCTTGCTGATCTGGTTACACGTACCTGAGCCTCGTCCACCGACTCCAGTCTGTCAGCTCCATGAACCATCCGTATACCGGCTGCTCCGACCGTCACATCGTCAACGGACCGAATTGGTAATTGAATCCGAGTTCGCTGAAGAGGGCGACCATCCTGCCCAGGGGCAACCCCATGACAGCAAAGTAATCCCCTTCTATGCTTTCGACGATCGTAGCCCCATAACCCTGGATTCCGTAGGCACCAGCCTTGTCCATCGGTTCGCCGGTGTCCACGTAAGCCGCAATTCGCACACCGTCGAGAGGACGAAAGCTGACCCGTACAGACTCCAGGCCCGAGACCATCCGCTCGCCATGCGCGACTGCGACCGCGGTGTGTACAGTATGCGTGCGTCCCTGAAGCCGAAGGAGCGTGGCGATTGCATCCTCTCTGCTCGCCGGCTTCCCGAGAATTTCTCCGTCTAGGACCACGATCGTGTCCGAGCCGACCACAAGTGCATCTCTGTTTTCCACGGACAACCTGTGCGCCTTGGCCCGCGCGAGCCTTTCGCAATACACGACAGGCAGTTCATCCACCAACACGGTTTCGTCCACATCGGCCGGCCTCACCTCGTGCACTATCCCGATGAGTGCGAGCAGATCACGTCGGCGGGGGGACTGAGAGGCGAGAATAACGCGCACATACGCAGACGATAACCTCCGGACGTCGGTGAGGTCGCTCACGTTGCAGGTTCCTGAAGCGGTGCGGCCTCGCGCTCGAGCATCAGCGTGACAGGCCCATCGTTGACGAGTTCGACGTCCATCATGGCACCGAATTCTCCTGTCTCCACATGTACGCCAAGCTGTCGCAAAGCGGTCACGAATTGGTTATATAGCAATTCGGCATGCTCCGGTCTCGCTGCGCCGATGAAGCTTGGCCGCCGTCCCTTGCGGACGTCGCCGTATAGGGTGAACTGCGAGACGACAAGCAGCGCGCCGCCGATGTCCAGGATGTCCCGGTTCATCCGCTGCTCGTTGTCGGGAAACACACGAAGGCCAATGATCTTTTCCGTCATCCAATCGAGTTCCGCGTCGGTATCACCATGGCTGAATCCGACAAGCAGGAGAAATCCGGTGCCGATCCGGCCCGACACGCGAACAGATCCCCCGGCAGATCCCGACCGGACGCGGACTTCGGCCGAAGAAACGCGTTGAAGTAGCACTCGCATGGCAACACATTCTGGCCAAGCTCACCCTGATTCGAAAGCCCTGATCAAATGCAATCAGCTACCGTGGTACAGCCGCGCCTTGCCCTCCATTTCGATCTGACACCGCGACCGGGAGTCAGCAACCCCGATTCAGCCCTCCTCACAGCCTGCATTACCTGGCTCGGGCTTAATGAAGGGCAACCGCTGTCGTGGGATTCCCCGTCGAACCACACTCTCGACGGTGGACGCATACTTCGCTGGGCTCCGTACCGTACGGAGGATACTGCCCTTACTGACATCGTTGTACACGCACCGGATCCCCTCGACCGCGGGCTCCAGTGGTCAACGCAGGTAACCTACGTCTCAGCATCCACCCCGGCGGGTACAATGCAGCGTCAGGTGAGCATCCGTGTCGGAACCGAGGGTGGTGTCGCCAATGGAGCCCTACCACCGGTTCGACCGCCCCGTCTGCTAGCCGAACTCGATTCCTCATTCACACTTGTGTCCAACGATGGTCCCCTGCAGCGGACCCCAACCCAGCTCGAGGCCGGAACGCTCGACGCCTTTGTGCGTTTCGTTCTCTGTGACCCCGCACGCACCATGCCGGTACTGCTCCTCACCGAGCTTCCCGACGGTGGATTCGTGCTCCCGCCGGAACAGTTCGCAGCTGAGATGTTCGGCCTTGGTCTCTGCTTTCAGCTTCGCCACACCGATACATTTGCTCTCTCGGACGCCGTAGGCGGTCACTCCCGGAGCGTCTTTCTGGGCTCCGCGCGTGCCTATCTGCCAGGCTTCAGCCTGGATGCTGACCCATTCCAGCACCCGCTGGTACTTGCTCGCGCGTTGGCCTTGCCTGGCGAGCGGCGTCGCCTGGTTCAGCGTCTCGCTGAAGTGTCCATTCAACGTCCATTTTCCGATCCGGCCATTGCCGACACGCTGAGGGATGAGCGCAGTGTTGCCTACAGCAGGCGCCCTGACGCTGAGGAAGCGTTGGCAGCAGCAGTATCAGGAATCGAGATGGACAAGACGCAGCTTCTGGGGATCGTCCGCCAGCTCGAGGAAGCGGTCAGAGCCGCCGAGGGTGAGCTGGCACGCACGCGCGACAGGCTGAGTAATGCCCGTCAGCAGTTGGAGACAGAGCGGGCCACAGCGCGTGCTCTTCGCACCACACTGGCCGCACTCAAGGAGCGTCAGCCACTCGCGAAACCGGCCAGCGACGCGCCCGAGTCGGTGCTTGAAGCCGTGGAACGTGCACAGGCACTCTACTCGGATGCGCTGCATATACTGCCTTCGGCTTTCGCCTCCGCACGTGAATCGGGGTTCCCCGATCCTGACACCACTTGGGCGTATCTCAAAGCGCTGGGTGAGGTCGGACGTCGCCGTCAGGATCGTGCTCTCAGCCGACCGTTGGGAGAGGTGTTCGCGGATCTTGGTGTCGAGTACTCACCCGGACCCAGTGACGCTGCCCGCAAGACACCATTCATCGTTCGTGACGGCGATCGCGAAGTGGAATGTTCCGATCAGCTCAGGAAGGGGAGTAATCCAGCGACGTGCCTGCGTATCTACTTCGCAAGTACCGACGACGGCGGGTTCGTCATCGGCCATGTAGGTCGTCAGATCGCCGGCGTTACGCGCATGACTGCGGCCGAAGAGTGACTCTCATCGGGAGGCAACTGGGCGGGCGGTGATTTCTGCCCCGTCGGAGGCACCGGCAAACGATGCTGGCGCTCACTTCAGGGAGCAGTCTCGTGGAACTGCACCCCCGTCTCATGCTGCAGGGCACGCCTGAGTGCCCATTGGTCCTGGAAGAGCACGACAACGTTGCCCTTGTGGTCATACACCTTCATCCGACCCGACCCAGAAGCAACACGTTCGACTTCGGCTGCCGGGCCGGTGAGCCAACGTGGCCAGCGATGAGTCATTTTCTCGAATCGGCACGGGGCGGCATACTCCGACTCGAGCCTGAACGCCATCACATCGAACTGCAGTTGCCCGACTGCGCCCACAATGGGCTGTGAGCCCGCCTTCGTCTCTGCAAAGAAAACCTGGGCAGCACCTTCCTCGGTGAGCTGCCGAAGCCCGATATCGAACTGTTTGCGCTTCATCGGATCAACCGGCATGGCACGCGCAAAGTGTTCCGGCGCAAAACGTGGGATCCCCTGAAACGCCATATTGTCGTCACCACCAAGTGTATCACCGATACGCAGGTTGCCACGGTCCATGATGCCGATCACGTCTCCGGGCCAGGCATCCTCGATGGTGGTGCGGTCACGTGCGAGGAACTGCTGAGGAGCGGCAAGCCGCAAGAGCTTCCCCGTGCGCTGGTGGAGGACCTGCATGCCTGCTTCGAAATACCCGGACACGATGCGAACGAAGGCAACCCTATCACGGTGTTTGGGATCCATGTTCGCCTGGATCTTGAATACGAAGCCGGTGAAAACAGGAAAATCGGGTTGCACCGGACCATGGCTGGATTCACGCGGACCAGGAGGCGGTGCCAGTTTGAGAAACTCGCGAAGGAACGGTTCGATACCGAAGTTGGTGAGTGCAGACCCGAAAAAGACCGGTGTCAGCGCGCCATCAATTACGCGTTGATGATCGTAGATGTGACCGGCCGCATCCAGGAGTTCGACTTCGCTCAGGAGCCGATGGAGTGCCGACTCCCCAATGATACCCGAAAGTGCCGGATCCTCCAGACCGACAGTTGTGTCACCGGCACGAGTGGCACCGCGATCGCCACTGCGTTCGAACAGATGAACAGCACGACTCAGCCTGTCCAGCACGCCGACAAACGTGTCGTTCTCGAATAAAGGCCAGCTGGCAGCATAGCAATCGATACCGAGATCGGCTTCCACATCCTGGATCAGCTTGAGAGGATCCTCACCATGTCGATCACACTTGTTGACAAGCGTGAAAATGGGAGTGCGGCGCATCTTGCACACATCGAAAAGCTGGCGCGTGCGTTCTTCCACGCCTCTGCGGTTGTCGAGCAGCATGATGGCGCTGTCGGCCGCAACGAGTGTGCGATAGGTATCTTCCGAGAAGTCCTCGTGTCCCGGTGTATCCAGCAGATTGAGCTGGTAGCCCAGATACTCGAACTGCAGGACGGAACTGGTGACGGAAATTCCGCGCTCCTGCTCCAGCTTCATCCAGTCGGACGTTGCATGCCGCGAAGCCCGGCGAGCCTTGACCGAACCGGCAAGATGAATGGCTCCGCCGTAGAGCAGGAGTTTCTCTGTGAGTGTGGTCTTGCCAGCGTCCGGATGGGAGATGATGGCAAAGGTGCGGCGCCGGGCGATCTCGCGTCTCAGTCGCAGAGCATCGACAGCGCCCGCGGCGTCAGCAGCGGGCTCGGTCTGAGGTTGAACAGCCTGAGTCATTCATGAAATGTAGCGGATGCCGCAACCAGCCTGCCGGTCTAGCGCGCCACGCATGCGGTGGCGCCGCGCTCCGCAATCAGCGCGCCGGCGCGACAACGGTCGCTCACTCGACAGTCACACTCTTGGCAAGGTTACGCGGTTGATCCACGTTGCACCCGCGCTTGACTGCGATGTAATAGGCAAGCAGCTGCAATGGAACCGATGCGAGAATGGGGGTAAGAAGGTCGATCGTCTCGGGGATTCGGAACTCGTAGTCTATCTTTCCGACCAGCGATGGTTCGTTGCGGGTGGTGATGGCGATGATCCTGCCCTTGCGCGCCCTCACCTCCTGGATGTTCGATGTGATCTTCTCGAACACCGAATCGTGTGGCGCAATGAATACCACTGGCATCATCTCATCGATCAGCGCGATGGGTCCGTGCTTCATTTCTGCCGCTGGATAACCCTCAGCGTGAATGTAGGAGATTTCCTTCAGTTTGAGTGCACCTTCGAGGGCCGCCGGAAAGTTGTACCCGCGACCCAGATACAGAAAATTGGATGCGCGCTTGAACTCGTCAGCTACGGCTTCAATCTCGGGTGCGCGCTCGAGAATATCCTGGATCTGTCCGGGCAGTCTCGCCATGGCCTGCGCCATTTCACGGCCACGCTCCACGCTCATGTCGCGCAGGCGAGCCAGCTTGAGCGTGAACAACGCAAGCGCCAGCACCTGACTCGTAAATGCCTTTGTCGAAGCCACACCAATTTCCGGCCCGGCGTGGAGATAAATACCACCGTCGTCCTCACGGGCGATTGTGGACCCGACCACATTCACAAGTCCCAGCGTGCGCGCACCACGACGCTTCGCCTCACGCATTGCAGCAAGTGTATCGGCCGTCTCGCCTGATTGTGAGATGACGATGCAGAGGGTGGTCGGCGTGATGATCGGGTTGCGATAACGGAACTCGGACGCGTATTCCACTTCCACGGGGATACGGCACAACTCCTCGATCATCATCTCGCCGATCAACGCTGAATGCCAGCTCGTGCCACAGGCGGTAATGACGATATTGTCGATGGCCAGCAGATCATCCTTGGTGATGTTGAGTCCACCGAGTTTGGAGAACCCTTCCTCAATGATCAACCTGCCACGCATGGTGTTCTCAATGGAGATCGGCTGTTCAAAGATCTCCTTGAGCATGAAGTGCGGATAACCTCCGCGCTCGATCTGAGCGAGATCCCAGTCTATGCGCGTCACTGCCTTCTCATGAGCAGTGGCATTCAGGTCGAGTACCTTGTAGCCCTCGGGTGTCACAACCGCAACGTCACCATCATCGAGATAAACCACGTGCCGGGTGTGCGCGAGTATCGCGGACGCATCGGATGCCACGTAGTACTCGCCCTCTCCGATGCCCAGGAGTAGCGGGCTTCCCTTGCGGGCTGCCACAATCTTCTCCTTCTCGTCACTTGAGATGACGGCAATGCCGTATGTGCCTTCCACCTGACGGAGTGCCTCAATCACCGCAGCTTCGAGATTGCCGGCATAGGCAGCCTCAATCAGGTGGGACAGCACTTCCGTGTCTGTATCCGACTGAAAAACGTAACCGCGAGCCTCAAGCTCCGCCTTGAGTGTGGTGGCGTTCTCGATGATCCCGTTGTGGACCACCGCGATGCGGCCATCCTGACTGACATGAGGATGAGCGTTCGTTTCAGTGGGTGGCCCGTGTGTGGCCCAACGTGTGTGGGCGATACCCATCTTCCCATACACAGGACTTGTGTCCAAGGCCGCTTCGAGCCGCGAGATCTTGCCGGCAGCGCGACGGGTCTCAACCCCCTTGCCATTCATGATGGCGACACCGGCTGAGTCGTAGCCGCGGTACTCAAGACGCTTGAGTCCTTCAATCAGCACCGGTGTAGCCGTTCTGTTGCCTACATAGCCGACAATTCCGCACATGTTTGTTCAAGTCAGAAGGTAACGAGCGCAGCGATGGGTTCACGCGCTCGCGATACGAGCTCAAGTGCATCAGCAGATGTGGGCGCTTCTGCGATAACCCGTACAATCGGTTCTGTTCCAGACGGCCTGAGGTGTACCCAGCGATCTGGCCAGTCGAGACGGAGGCCATCCTGTGAATCCGCTACTGCCTCCGGAAATGCCGACTGCAGCGCCTGATAGACAGTGTCGAGTGGTGCATCCGGACGCTCAAGTTTGTCCTTCACAATGACGTAGCGCGGCTTTCCGGCAACCAGGTCTGACAGCAGTGCACCTTCTTCCAGCATGAGCTGAAGGATGAGTGCTGCAGCGACTGGTGCATCACGACCAAGATGCAACTCCGGGAGAATAACGCCACCGTTACCTTCGCCGCCGATCGTGGCTCCTGTATCGCGCATGGCTATGGCAACATTGACCTCACCGACTCTCGCGAAATGGAACGGCACCCCTGCCTCCAGGGCCACGTCGGAGACAACCTTGCTGGTGGACAGATTGGTCACCACCGGACCACGGCGATGACGCAGTACCGTACGCGCAGCAAATGCGAGCGTATAGTCCTCGCCCGGAGCGCTTCCGTCGTCAAGCACCAACGCCAGCCGATCAACATCGGGATCGGTTGCAAGGCCGATGTCAGCGCCCGTGGCCCCAACGAGTGTCCTGAGCTCACCGAGATTTTCAGCAACCGGCTCCGGCGGTCTGTGAAACAGGCCGTCCGGCTCCATATTGATCGCGAACACCTCGCAGCCAAGATCCGTCAGCAGTTGCGGCATTATGACGCTGCCCGCTCCGTGGCAACAGTCCAGTGCAACTTTGAAGCGCTGCGCCCGGATTCCGTCCACATCCAGCCATGGTAAAGAAAGGATCTGGACGATGTGCCGGCTGACCGCCTCGGTATCGTGTACGATGCTGCCTAGCCGATCCCAGGTGGCACGCGGAATGCCCCCGTCCAGCAGTGCACGCATTTCCTCGCCTTCGGCCGCAGACAGGAACAAACCCGACGGACCGATGAACTTGAGTGCATTCCACTCGATCGGATTGTGGCTGGCGGTGATCCCAAGCCCACCGGCAGCGCGATGGTGTTCCACCGCCAGCTGTATGGTGGGAGTAGGGACCATACCCACGTCGATCACGCTGCAGCCAACTGATTCAAGCGCGCCGTGCACTATTCGGGTGAACATGGGACCCGATACGCGGCTGTCGCGGCCCACGACTATCCGGCGATTCTCCGATCGTGAGGCCCAGGCACCAAACGCCGCTGCGTAGGTGGCTACCACCTCCGGTGTAAGAGCTTCACCCACCCGGCCCCGGATGCCCGATACGCTCACCATCAGCCCTTCAAACGCCATGAAATCCCTCGGTTCAGCAAGTCCGGCTAGTGATGCCCAACCCTGAAAATTAGGCACCCTACTTGGGAGAAACCAACACAGGGCCTGCCTGCCATCAGCACCGCCACCTGTACCGCACAGCGAACAGCAGCGGGTGGCGATCGCAGCCTGCCGTCATCAGCATAAGACGCGAAATTGTGGCATCTGCAGTAAGACGCACAGCCAGTGGGCGCGTTACAGTCCCGGTCAGGACTCCCACTTCTCCCGGCAAGGTCGGCCCCAGCGAAGCCTCCTGCCCGACGAAACAAGTGACTCTCACCGTGTTGCCTGTGGCATGGCCCGACTCCCGTGCGGAATTGAATACGTGAGCTACTTGATTGCGGACCTGGAGTAAGCACTCGAGGAGACCGAGCACCGATCGTCCCATCGGGATGATCGGCCGGCGCCGATCCCGGCTGCTACCAACCTATCGATCGTGCTCGCGGGCGATCCGCGATGCTGCCTGAGGGCAGAGGACGTCCGGGCGCATGCCCTGCAGACCTCAGGCCGCCGGATTCGGACCACGTGGCCCAGGCGGCGGCACGAGCGACAGGATACCTTCGGCTTGGGGTCGGCGGATGTACTCATTCACGCCCGCGAACGCGTGCCTTGAACTGCCGCGAGCGGTCCCCGCTGCACCACCTCTGATCACCTGAAGCGATTGCCTGGCCTCAGGGAATATCTCACAGTCATCTTCCGCCACGCTGGGAGGCTCAGCAGAGAAGACCCTGCCATCGGCCTCTTGGGCACTGGCCTGGACCTGATGAGAATTATCCGTTTGGGTCGACGGCATCAGTGTGTCCTTCCCTTCATGCGCCCAGATCATCAAGTCGGTGCCCTGAGTGTCGGATTCGGAACGACCCCGAGGAGGTCCTTCGAGTGGACGATCAACCTCCCCCGTACGCCACTGGCAGCGAGTTATTGCGTGATAGGCAGGTCGCACACGATGCCGAGGCGCTAGTGCCACTCATCAGGTGCGGTATTGGTGTAGGCCTGGTGCGCGCGATTCGCTGCAGCGGCATTGTACCTGCTGTGGCAGTGAAGAAGAGCCCAGGCGCACAGAATGATCCTGGGCATCCGGTTGAAGAGCAGAATTGAACCAGACCGAACGAAAGTCCATGTCCATGCGACTTGACAGATAGGGCGCCCCCAAGAAGCCGATTCCCCGGTATTGGGAATGTGGGCAAAGGAGCGGATCATACCGATGCGGTGTCGGGGCTGGTGCCGATTGACGGCCCGCCTTGTAACACGCACGCCACGTCTGCCGTAAGGTAAGGCATGCCTGCCTTTCCACTCACAGGGATCTCCTCGGTCACGTGGGAGCATCCGGCCGATCGTGCCGCACTCAGGACACTGCGTGCACTCCCCGGTCTTAACGAGACGGTCCGCCGGATCGCCAGTATCTTCGGTGAACGCGGCGTGCGCACCCTCTTTCTTGGCGATGCCGTCCTGGTTGGCACGGCGCAGCGGCCTGGCCTGTATGCGCTTTTTCAGGAAGTGCTGGCCACTCTCGACTGGCCGGAGAGCGGTCAGCCTGTGCCACGCCTGTACGTGGCACAGAACCCAATAGCCAATGCAGGCGCAGTGGGATTCGACGAGCCATTCATCGTGCTCAGCTCAGGCACCATTGAGCTCCTCGATGCGGAGGAGCAACGATTCATCCTGGCTCAACAACTCGGTCACATCATGACCGGACGCACCACGTATCGGACAATAGCGCTCATCATTCTCTTCTTCGGCGTGAGCGCACTCCCGCTGATGGCATCCATGGCGCTACTCCCCTTCCAACTGGCGCTGCTCGAGTGGTACCGAAAATCCGAACTCTCGTCTGATCGTGCCGGTCTGCTCGGCACGCAGGATCGGCAGGCGAGTCTGATGACATTTCTAAAGCTCGCCGGCGGCAAAGCCAGCGGTGATAGCATAGACCTTGAGGCCTATCTGGTTCAGGCAGCCGATTACGAACTGGGTGGCAGTGCGTGGGACAGCGTGCTCAAGGTCCTCAATACGGGGCTCCGGGAGCATCCTTTCCACACCGTGCGGGCAGGTGAACTACAGCGCTGGCAACAGTCGGGTGCATATGAGCGCGTTCTTGCCGGTGAGTATATTCGTCGAGGTTCCAAGTCCGAGCAATCTTCGCTGCATGAGATGGGTGACGTCAGTGCCTATTACGCCGAGAAGGCGAGGGCAGCGGCAGACACTGTAGATCAGGCCATGCAGCAAGCCACAGATTCAGTGAACGATGCCATCGTCCGGGCTGCCGCGTCGATGGGTGAGGCCGTCAATCGCGCAGCCGACGCATTTCGTGGCGCATTCCGCACCGCATCAAGAGCCGCCTCAGATGCGTCGACCGATGCTTCAAGGGAGACATCATCCACTGCCTCACCGTACAGCAATCCATCGGAGCAACCGCGAGCCGATTCCGATCCAAAATGAATATCGGACCCGACGTTCGAGCGGGTGAAAAGGAAGGTGCCGAATTATCCGTAGGCATCAACCGCAGCAGCGAAGATCCCAGGCCGGAGCAGGATTTTCGTCAACGGTAGCAGGTGCGTCGAGTACACTCTGGAACCAGTGTGACTTGTGGGAGTGCCATGAGAGCATGCGATTGCCCGGGACCGGTATCTGCAACGCGTCGGGTGCAGTTTAGTTTTCACGCGTGCAGTCCATTCATGAGCATTCTCAACCTGTCAACGCAGCCCAATGCGCATCCTCCTGCTCGGCTCCGGTGGCCGTGAACATGCCCTTGCCGACGCGCTCAGTCGCGAGAATACCCGGATCGAGCTGATTGCAGCGCCGGGCAACCCGGGTATCGCCGAACTCGGTCGGACGGTTGCCGTCGATGCAAACGACCCGAAGGCCGTGGCGGAGCTGGCCGAGTCGGAACACGTGGATCTGGTGGTGGTTGGCCCCGAGGCTCCACTCGCCGCAGGAGTGTCAGACTACCTGCAGCAACGGCGTATACCTGTATTCGGCCCCACCTCGGCAGCAGCGACTGTGGAGACTTCCAAGGCTGATACCAAGGCGCTGATGATGAAAGCCGGAGTTCCTACAGCACACGCTGAGACACACCGTGATGCGGCTGCAGCAAAGGCTGCGGTGCGCACACGCTTCGGCGCACCCGTCGTGATCAAGGCCAGCGGGCTCGCAGCTGGCAAGGGTGTGATCGTCTGCCAGACCCAGGACGAGGCATTCGAGGCCATCGATCGCATTCTTGATGCTCGTGCCTTCGGCGACGCGGGCAGCGAGTGTCTGGTGGAGAGTTTCATGACGGGCGAAGAGTTGTCTCTTTTTGCCGTGACCGACGGACATGACGTGCTGACGATGCCAGGCGCGCAGGATCACAAGAGACTGCTCGAGGGTGACCTAGGACCCAATACCGGCGGTATGGGAGCATATGCCCCGGTATCGTTTTCCACGTCATCACTGATCGAGGAGGTGACCGAGCGCATCTTGCTGCCCACACTGCACGCGCTCAGGAAACGCGGGACTCCCTACGCGGGTCTCTTGTATGCGGGGCTGATGTTGACACATGAAGGACCGAAGGTAGTGGAATTCAACTGCCGTTTCGGTGATCCGGAGACTCAGGCGATACTTCCACTTCTCACGAGCAGCCTGCTGGATCCGATGCTTGCTGTGTCCCGTGGAGCCCGAATCGCCGGGTCACCGATGTTCACATGGCGAGCGGGTGCCAGCGTGACCACCGTGGTGGCATCCAGTGGCTATCCTGACAGTCCTCGAAAGGGAGCTGAAATCATACTGCCATCGCCAGGTGACGGTGTGCGTGTATACCATGCCGGAACCACGCGTGATGCCTCCGGTGTTCTGCGGGTCAGCGGAGGAAGGGTGCTGGCCGTGACGGCCGTGGCCGATCACTTCCGGGAGGCACAGCGGAAGAGCCGCGAAACAGCGGCATCCGTTCGATTCGACGGCGCCGTCTATCGGACGGACATAGGGTGGCGGGAAGCGGCGCGCCTTGCCTGAGCTTCCGGAGACAGAAACCATCGCGCGCGATCTCGATGCGATGGTGAGCGGTCGATCGATTGGCCGCACGTTGGTGCATAGACCGGATGTGCTCCGCCAGGCTACGCCGGACGGGTTCGTGCAAGTTGTCAGCGGCAGGATAATTGACCGCGTCTGGCGGCGCGCAAAAATGGTGGTAATCGATCTTCGGGCGGCCCACGCGTCCGGAGGCCACGTTGCACTGTGGCACATGGTGGTGCAGCCGCGCTTCACCGGCGGTCTGGTTGTGAATGATGGATCAATACTCCCCGGGGAGCTCAAGACGGTATGTGTTAGCATGACATTGGACGATGGTCGTGAATTGCACTATCGTGATGTGCGGCGATTGGGCACTGTGGCGTTGATGTCCGCAAACGACTTTGCCCACTACGCCGCTCTACTCGGCCCTGAGCCGCTCGACCCTGCCCTGACTGCTGCCGCATTCAAGGATCTGCTCTCCTCCTCTCGCCAGTTCATCAAGGTCGCGCTGATGGATCAACACCGGCTGGCGGGCGTTGGCAACATCTATGCGGCAGAGGCACTGTGGCGAGCGAGACTGGACCCTTCGCGCGAGGCGCGATCGTTGTCCGGAGCCGAGATGGGAAGATTGCTGGAAACACTGCGTGAAGTACTGACAGCCAGCACTGAGGCACGCGGTACCAGCTTCCGTGACTTCCGCGACGCCAGAGGCGAACGCGGCGGATTCGTTCCCCAGCTCGCTGTCTATGGGCGCGGTGGGGAGCCCTGCCTGCGCTGCGGTCGCCGTCTGGTGGCTACGCACGCCATCGACGGAAGGGGAACCGTGTTCTGTGCAGGCTGTCAGTTCTGAGCACTCCCCTCTTGACCCAACTTGAATGCCACCGCTACTTCGGCTTATATTCGGCCAACGGCGGGGCCGTCCGAAAAACACAGGGCTTGATCTGCTACCTTGGATGCCCCACCATCTCCGCTCTGCCAGATCAGGTGGCAGTCCGGCATTAGAACCTTTCGCCAAGTCCGATTCCCATACGTGAGAGAGACACCGGTTTATCCGGTGAGCCCAGCGGAGGTGATACGTCACAGGTGGCTGCTGTATCCGCAAGACATGCTTCCGGCCTAGCACCCGAGGTTCAGCACACGAAGATCCCGACAGCGAGAATTGCGAATCGCCGGGCCTCTGGAGAGCAGCTGCGTCTTCTGGCTGACCAGGCCAGCCCGCGAATTGATCAGCTGCGTGCAACGGTCCAGTGCTGTATGCGTAACGAACCGGGCGTGTATCTGATGCGAGGATCCCACGGGGAGGTGCTCTATGTGGGCAAGAGTAACCGCGTGCGCACACGGGTGCTGTCGTACTTCCGCCTGCCGTGGCCCGCCAATCGGCATGCACGCATGCTTCGTGAAACAGCAAGCATTGAGTGGGAGCCACAGCCCAGCGAGTTTGCCTCGCTGCTGCGTGAAGTACGCCTGATCCGTGCGCATCTTCCACGTTACAATTCCCGGTCCGCCAGACCACTCGACAGGTGGTGGGTCATAACCATCACACGCGGTATTGCGCCACGTCTTCGTGTCCAGCGTGCCAGTGTTGCAATGCGTTCGCACAACCTGGCGGACATTATCGGACCGGTGGCGTCGCGTGCTGTAATAGCCGAGGCATTGCGAGTTCTGAATGATGCCCTCGGGCTGCGTGACTGCTCCGACAGCGTGGCGATGCACATGCCGGACGAGGTCGAATTGTTCGACGAAGGGTATCCCGCAATGCAGCGAACACCTGCCTGTCATCGCTTCGAGACTGGACACTGTCTCGGACCCTGTGTTGGTGCAACTGAAGAAAACGCCTATCGTGAGCGCATCCTGCAGGCTCGTGCCGTACTCAATGGCCTTGACGAGTCGCCACAGCAGTACCTCCTGCGCGAGATGGCTGTTGCCAGTGCCGCCATGTCTTATGAACGCGCCGGCTGGCTGCGCGGAAGGCTCACGGCGCTTGAGGGACTGACCGGAGCGCTCGAGCGCGTACGTGAAGCGTTCAGGCGCACGGACTGTGTGTGTGCCGTGCCGGGTCACACGAAGGACGATCGACTTTACCTCGTGCACCACGGATGCGTGATTGCCGAGGCACGATGCGCTGATTCCGCCTCGGTGAGCGCACTGGTAAAGCTGAACCGTTCACGACGTCAGGAATGCCATCCACCCTCTGCACACGAGGCTGTCCCCACGCTGCCGGCACCGGTTAAGCCGAGTCCGCGCCCGTTGGCGGGGCTGTTTGTCGAACATATCGACGAGATGCTTCTGGTGCATTCGTGGATCGAAGGACGACAATGCGAGGCTCCGATCATGTCGGACAGTGTGGAAGGCGCACTAGAACAACTCGCAGCGTATCGGGCATCAGCAGGAGCCACGGTCTCAGGCCGAAGGTCGCGTGACTTGTCTGTATGACTGCCCAGATGCATCTTCGAAAGTGGATATCATGAACCTTCCCGTCGGGAGTATTGCCATGACGGCACCCTCGCGCATCGTCTGCGTCGCCCTTGTTGCCCTGGCTGCTGTGGCGGAACCTCGCATCAGCCAGGCTCAGTTCACCACTGGTGATCTTGCCGGTCTGGTCCCTCGAGAAATTGGCCCTGCCACTGTAAGCGGTCGCATAGTCGACCTGGCAGTAGTGGAGTCCAATACGAGTACCTTCTATGTTGCCACATCCACGGGTGGTGTATGGAAGACCATGGACAACGGTATTCGCTATACACCGGTCTTCTTCGGTGAAGCTGTACACTCGGTGGGCGACGTCGAGGTTCATCAGAAGGACACCGCCGTAGTATGGGTCGGGACAGGTGAGCGTGCGAGCCGCCAGAGCTCCGGATGGGGTGACGGAGTATACAAGTCCACTGATGGTGGACGTACGTGGAAGAACATGGGGCTGCGCGACAGCCGACATATCGGTCGCATCGCCATGCATCCAGGCAACTCCGACGTCGTTTACGTGGCTGCGATGGGTCACCTGTGGGGACCCAATGAGGAGCGCGGAATATACAAGTCGGTGGATGGCGGCAGCACGTGGAAACGAGTGCTCTTTGTCGACTCGCTTACCGGTGCCGTGGATGTCGCCATCGACCCGGTGGATCCCAAGATCATGTATGCGGCCATGTACCAGCGGCAGCGCCGACCATGGGGATTTCATGGGGGCGGACCTGGAAGCGGCCTGTACAAGTCGATCGACGGTGGCGACAGCTGGACCAGGCTAACCAACACGGGATCGGCAAATGGTCTTCCCACGGGCGATATGGGACGTATCGGAATCACCCTTCACCGGCGCAATCCACGAATTCTCTACGTCAGCGTCGAGCAGGGTGAACGCTACAATGCTTCGACGGCCTATCAGAAAGCAGCAGGTGGAATCTTCCGGTCAGATGACAGGGGAGAGACGTGGAAATTCCAGAGCACATGGAATCCCCGGCCGATGTATGCCAGTCAGCCTGTAGTGGATCCCAACGATCCGGATCGGTTGTACATGCTGAACTCATACAGTTTCTCGAATGATGGCGGCAGGACTTTTTCTGTGCCGCGCGATCATCGTACGCACGGTGACGATCGCTTTGTCTGGGTGAATCCCAATGATTCACGGCACGTCCTCAAGGCTGATGATGGTGGGTTGGGTATCAGTTATGATCGTGGTGAGCATTTTCTCTTTGCCACCAATCTCCCGGTGAGCCAGTGGTACCGTGTTGCCGTGGACATGGCACACCCATACAACATTTATGGAGGACTCCAGGACAACGGGAGCCTTGCAGGACCCAACCAGACCTACCGGGAAGAGGGGATTCTCAATGAAGACTGGGTGAGATGGGGAGGTGGTGATGGATTCCTCAGCCTCGTGGACACCACCAACAATCGCATTCTCTATTCGGAGAGTCAGTATCTGGGTCTCCTGCGAAGTGACATCGTCACCGGCCAGGTAAAGGATATCCGCCCCAATCAACCCGAAGGCTTCATTGGAGACCGGCGCAACTGGACCACGTGGCCTGATCCCGGCAGCCCCGATCAGCGGCTTGGCAACGCCATGCCACCAGGCAACTGGGAAGGTCCGTTCATCATTAGTCCGCACGACCCCACCACGCTCTACGCTGGTCTTAACGAGTTGTTCAAGAGCACCGACCGCGGAGACACATGGCGATCATTGGGCAACCTCACCGCCAATGCAGATCGGCGCGCGATTCGCATCATGGAGCAGAAGCCCGACTCGTTCACATTGTCTCTCGACGACGGGATCCCCTACTGGCCCACTCTTACCGCGGTGGCCGAATCGGAGTTCACTCCCGGTGTCCTGTACGTTGGAACAGACGATGGACAGGTTCAGGTCACCCGTGACGACGGGCGAACATGGGTAAATGTGACATCGCGTATACCTGGCCTGCCTGATATGGCCTGGATCAACGGCATTGTCGCGTCAACACACCGTGACGGGCGACTCTGGCTCGTAGCCAACAACTATCGTAACGATGACTACGCCAACTACGCATGGCGCTCCGATGACAGTGGTATGAGCTGGGTTTCGGTGGTTGGCGATCTCCCGGCAGACCGGGTGACACGCAGACTGCACGAAGATCCGAGAAATCCCGATGTGCTGTATCTTGGCACCGAGTTCGGAGTCTTCTGGTCGTGGAACGGTGGAACCAGCTGGGTGGAACTCAGGAGCGGCCTCCCTACGGTCGCTGTGAACGATCTCCTGGTCCACCCGCGGGACAACGACCTGGTACTGGCAACGCACGGAAGAGGACTCTGGGTGCTTGACCAGGTGAGTGCCCTGCAGGAAATGACCCCACAGATCGCGACCAAGGCGTCACACCTGTTTTCGGTGGATCCGGTAGAGCAGGTCAGGTATCGCTCCGAGCGATCACACACAGGGAATATGATCTTCGAGGGTGCCAATCCGCCTGCAGCAGCTATTCTGGACTACTGGGTCAGGGATCGGGGAACCCCGGTGTCGATCACTGTATTCGACAGCAGAGGCGCGGAGGTGACCAAGTTCCAGGGGAGCTCGAATCGCGGAGTCAATCGAGCCCTCTGGGATCTTCGATATGCATGGCCGCTTGAGGCAGCCACAACGACCCGGAGAGCGACGGGCAGTCAAGGAGTTCTGGTAGTCCCCGGCCTCTACACCGTACAACTCACCGCTGGCGGTGTTTCCTCGGAGCAGGTGGTGCGCGTCCGGGATGATCCCCGCCTTGCCGATATGGATCCGGGCGTGCGAGCCAGATGGACGCAGGATCTCATTGAGATCACGTCCACATTGGCTGATGCGCAGATTCGGTCGCGAGAGGTGGCCGATGCGCTACGGAAAATCGAAGTTGGAGAAGTCAGGCCGGCGGCGGGTGTCGAGAGCAAGGTCCGCGATCTCAACCGGGAGTTCAGCGAACTGGTATCCAGAACATCGGGCCTTCGTTCCGCGGTGGAGGCTTGGACAGGACCACTCTCGGCAGATCAGGCATCACAGAAGGCGTTCTTTGCTGAGATGCTTGCCACGCTTTCCCGGGAGTGGGATGCGGCAAAGGCCCGGGTGCGCTGAAGGCTTCGGAAGATCCCTCACTAACTCAGGCCACTACCTGCTTCACCAGAGCTTCGGCATGCTTCATGGCCAGCGAGAACTGCGGGTGGATGTTCGCTTCCCCGATCACGTCCGCTGCTGCTGATCGCATGATGGTATCCCTCACGAGTGGCTGCACGCCTGACAGCAGTATGTGTGTGCCGTCTCGTCGACCACGCCTTGCCACCTCGGCCAGCGTGTGAAGCGCTGTGGCATCGAGAACGGGTACATTTCGCATGCGCAAGATGAGGACGCGCGGCCGGCCGGATATCTGACCCAGAGTCTCACGAAAAGCTGCCGCAGCGCCGAAGAAGAGTGGTCCGTTGATCTCGAAGACTTCGACGCCATGAGGAACCGCATAGCGCGAGACGGCATCTTCATCCAGCCCCTCGTCTCCCGTGTCAGTGATCGATACAACGGCGGCCCCTGCAACATCGGACATCTGCTTCATGAACAGAAATGCTGCCAAGACCATCCCGACCTCAATGGCTACGGTAAGATCAACGAGAATGGTGAGCAGAAATACAGTAACCATGACAGCAACATCCGCACGAGGCGAGAAGAGCTCCGAGCGGAACACTCTCCACTCACTCATGTGATAGGCGACCATCAGCAGGATAGCCGCAAGTGCAGCCATCGGTATGGACGCGGCAAGTGAGCCCAGGAAGAGCGTGATGACAAGAAGAGTGAGGGCGTGAACCATGCCGGCAACCGGCGTGCGTCCGCCATTCTTGATATTCGTGGCGGTTCGCGCAATCGCACCTGTGGCAGGAATGCCGCCAAAGATCGATGAAGCCGTATTGGCGATACCCTGTGCGACAAGCTCCATATTTGATCGGTGATTGGCACCGATCATTCCGTCCGCAACCACAGCAGAGAGCAACGACTCAATGGCGCCGAGAAGCGCTATGGTGACCGCCGGGCCAATCAGTCGCCGAAGGTCATCGAACGAAAGATCGGGCAGCACAGGCACCGGAATAGTTGATCTGATCTCACCGAAGCGAGAACCGATCGTTTCGACGTCGAGTCCGAGATACTGAACCAGCGCGGTTGCAGTGATCAGTGCTACCAGCGGTGCTGGTATGCGCCGGCTCAGGCGTGGCCATCCTGACAGGATGACGAGTGAAAAGATCGTTATCCCCAGAGCCAGCGGATTGATCGTGCCAAGATTATGTACATAACTCTCAATCTGTCCGGCCGCATCACCGGGGAGATCGGATATCCTGAGCCCGAGGGCGTCCCTGATCTGCCCGATCGAGATCAGCACAGCGATCCCGGCAGTAAAACCGATAATGACCGGCCTCGGGATATACCTGATTATGGAACCGAGCCTCAGGACTCCGAGGGCAATGAGTATGAGACCGGCCATGAACGTGGCAACGGTGAGACCTGCCACGCCGTACTCCGCCACTATCCCGTAGACGATGACAACAAACGCGCCCGTTGGACCACCTATCTGAACCCGCGAGCCACCCAACGCCGAAATCAGGAAGCCGGCAACTATGGCTGTCCAGAGCCCTCGGTCAGGCGTCACGCCGCTGGCAATTGCCAACGCGATCGACAGCGGCAGCGCTACAACACCAACTATGACGCCGGCAGCAGCATCGCGACCGAACTGGTGGCGGTCGTAACCTTCAAGGGTGGACAATAGCTTGGGCTTGAGCATCCGGACCAATCAGGATCAGGTGATAAGGTGCGCTCCGAGGAAACACACGGTTCGGCCAGGGATCACGCCGCCAGGCGTGAGATCAGACTTTCTGAAGTG
>CAYSKN010000005.1:6258-9646 GCA_964431565.1 uncultured Gemmatimonas sp. | reverse complement strand
GACCGAATGGACCCTGCAAACTATGTGGAAGGGTCAACTGACAGCACCGGCCGCGCGGTACCTCACTGCCCCCTACGGGCCTGGCACGAGCATAAGCAAAGCACCAGGCGTGCAAGAGCGACCGGTGACAATCCGTTATCTTGATGGCACGCAACAGGAGCATTGGCAACTTCGGGCGCCCACAGAGGAACGTCAGGCCAGGTTGCGATGACCATGTCCACATTACGGAGACACTGATGGCGACAATTTCGTTTCGCGGCAACCCGATTCACACATCGGGGACATTACCGGCAATAGGCAATACCGCACCAGATGTCAGACTCACCGGCCTGAGCCTTGAGGATGTGCAGCTCTCATCCATCCCGGGCAGACGGGTCCTCAACATCTTTCCGAGTATCGACACGGGCGTGTGCGCAACCAGCGTCCGTACATTCAACAGCAAGGCAGTCGAAAAGCCCGGAGTGCAGGTGCTCAATGTGTCCATGGACCTGCCTTTTGCGCTCAAGCGTTTCTGCGGCGCCGAAGGTATTGAGAATGTGACATCATACTCAGCCTTCCGCAGCGACTTTGGTTCGAGATTCGGACTGCTCATGACCGACGGACCACTGGCCGGCCTGTGTTCGCGCGTGGTGATTGTACTCGACGAGGCCGGCAAGGTGATCTACACCGAGCAGGTGCCGGAAATAGGCAGTGAACCCAGCTACGACGCAGCTTTGGCCGCCCTGGGCTGAATCTCACCGCTCCCAGAGCAGAGGCTTGGCCACCATCGCATAGATGATCAGGAGCGCCATACCGAAGGCTGGGACCCCCAGTCCCAGCCAGATCCGGTTGAGTTGGTGGAAGCGTGCAGGTAAGGCCACGCCTCTGGTCACGCACTCTCGTGTCATGTGACGCAGCTCGATCTGTATCCATGCTGCGGGTAGCCACAGCGCCATTACCAACAGATACCCGCAGACACTTACCACAACCCACGGTGTTGTCCATCGCAATCCGTATGCCACTACGAGATACGCTCCGGTTGCAGGTGAGATTATGCCCGATGGTATCGTGAACAGCCAGTCGGCCAGCACCACCTGACGCTGCGCCCAGGCAATAACGTGCAAGTCACTGCTGGAGTCGCCCCGATACTTCCAGAAAGCGCTCATCAGCCCGGCACCGAAAAAAATGGTGGCAGAGAGCACGTGCAATGCCTTCACCAGCATCGTCACGGTCGGCATCGGCGAAGAACCTCCAGCGTACCCACGAGAATCGGAACGTTCTTGATCATCGGACCGAACGGATGCAGCCACAGCATGGGGTCCTGCCAGCTCACCAGCAAAGGCAGTACCGCCAGCCCTGCTGCCTGACAGATCAGCACAGCACGAAGCCAGCCACTTCGCAGTACCAGTACCAACACACCCGACAAGAACTGTGCAATTCCGAGCAACATCAGGAACGTGGATGGTGCCATCGACACCAACCCGCTGTTGGCCACTACATCCAGTTCGAACGGCTGCTGGAATATGACCTTGGGCAGGAGACCCTCTGTCACCCATACCAGTGCCATGCCTCCGCGCAGTGTCCACCATGCACGCTGTGTCCATCCTTCGCGCCAGACAAGCCACGTAGCAATCACCAGCGCGCCGAACGGTGCGTTCTTGCTGAGTATCCCGTACGGATGCGCCAGAAGCATCGGATCCAGCCTGGCCAGTATCAGGGTGAAGGCAGACACCGACACCACCTGCAATGCCATGAGAACTGCGCGGGGCGGCGAAGCAAGGATCACCACACCAAGTACCAACTCCCCCGCACAGGCGAGCCACATAAGGATATCCGGCAGGCCTAACCTCGTGAGCCACTCGTGCCCGACCTGCCGGTAGTACGGATGCAGCACACCCAAAGCGGTAGCAATCCAGAGAAACGCAGACGCTGCCTTGAGACGGACCACAGATCTCCGCGTGGAAAGTGGCGCATCCGGTAGCAGGGTGGTGGCTCCGGCGCCTCCGAGAGATCGTTCAGCCTGTTGCGCGCTACGCCCCTGATTCATTCACCGGCAACGGGATCAGTTCCACATCGACCTGTCCGAGATGTATGTAGAGCCTTGCCACACACGGAGCGAGATTGAATCGTCTGGTGCCGGCTGCCCCGGGATTCACCACCAGCCGACGCGCGGCCCTGGTAATGAGCTGTCGGTGCGTGTGTCCGTACACAATGACATCGGCATCAGGAAATGCTGCGACAAGTTTCGGCGGTGTTGGTGATCCAAGTTGATGACCATGCGTTACCACGATACGCACCCCGTCAATGACATCCTCGACACGCTCCACCAGGTCTGGCCGCCCAGGCGGGTCCGTATTGCCCCGCACCGCCCTCACCGGAGCGATTGCCGCGAGCTCGACAAGTACCTCGGGTGGACCGACATCTCCCGCGTGCAGTATCTGCGAAACTCCTTCAAGTGCCTGAAACAGCTCCGGTCGCACCAGTCCGTGTGTGTCGGAGACGAGTCCGATCACCGTTGCCAGAGGTGTCACTCCGGATGTTCTCCGTTGGCAACTTCATCTCCCCAGCGCCGGCCTATGGTATGCTCGATATCGAGGTGATCGAGTATCCGTGCAACGATGAAATCAACGAGGTCACTGATGCCCGCCGGTTGATGATAGAACCCCGGTGCAGCCGGAATTACAGTTGCGCCTGCACGTGTGACGGTGGCGAGATTCTCCAGATGGATGAGCGACAGCGGCGTCTCGCGTGGCACGAGGATAAGCTTCCTGCGTTCCTTGAGTGTCACGTCAGCGGCGCGCTCCACCAGTGAACGTGAACTGCCGCATGCTATGGAGCTCACCGTACCCATGGAGCACGGACACACAACCATACCGCTACTCCGGGCAGAACCGCTGGCAGGAGTGGCACCACGATCCTCGTCGTCGAACACGGTGACTACATCGGCAAAACTCCCCGAAGCACCCCCTGCATCAATCCGCGCACGTAATGCATCCAGATCTTCTAGGCCGCTTTCCGTTTGCAGGAGACGCCATCCGTGACGGGATATGACTAGCCACGTAGGCACACGCTGCAGCACGAGCATCTGCAACAGGCGGATGGCATATGGCGCGCCGGATGCACCGGTGATGGCCAGTGTAACCGGGTACCTGGGAATCCACCCGCCGATGACTGAACTCATCACATTGCTCCGCTCACACCCGGGAAACAAGCCTGGCCACGAGCACCATGCCCATGAACCCGAGCGAAATCACACCGTTCATCATGAAAAACGCCGCATCAACACGCCTCAGATCATCAGCCTTCACGAGTCTGTGTTCCCACAGGAGCATGCCTGCCACACCTGCAACGGCTATCCACAGCACGAACGACGCTGACGGCGACACCGCTCCGAGTGGCTGAGCAGCCA
>CAYSKN010000005.1:3412-6248 GCA_964431565.1 uncultured Gemmatimonas sp. | reverse complement strand
GCCACAACGGCTACGAAACACAGGACAGCCAGGGTGTGCAGGGTCCGGGCGATACGAATTGCATTCACGACACCGAACCGTGCTGGTATGCTGTGCAGGCCGTGAGCGCGGTCAAATTCAACGTCCTGCAGCGCGTAGATGACATCGAACCCGGCACTCCAGAATACCACGGCGAGCGAGAGCACGCACAGGAGCCACCATGGCTCACCCCAATGTCCCGTAATTGCCAGGTAGCCGCCAACAGGCGCAATGGACAGACCGAGCCCGAGCCACAGGTGCGACCAGCGCGTGAAGCGCTTTGAAAAGCTGTAAGTCAGCACCCACACGAGCGTGACAGGCGAGAGCGCGAACACGAGAGGGTTGAGCTTCCACGTTGCGAACGTGAACAGTGTGCTGGTGACCGCTATGCTCCACCATGCCTGCGAGAGTGTCAACCTGCCCTGCGGTAGCTCACGCATGGAAGTCCGCGGGTTGAGTGCGTCGATACCGCGATCCACGACCCGGTTGAACGCCATGGCCGCAAAACGCACGCTGGTAAAAGCCACGAGCACCCAGCCCACCATGGCCAGGGTCACGGTTGAAATTGCGCTGGCAAAGAGTACCCCTACGAGTGTGAACGGCATGGCAAACACCGTATGCGGGAGCTTCACAAGGTTGGCGAACCTGACCAGCAGCGACTCCCCCCGCATGAGCTGTCCATCGCGGGCGCCCAACGGAGGCAGGAACATCCCGGTGTTGCTCACCTGAACGGCCCGGGGGGCATCGGGCCCAGTCCCAGATTGTCCCATTTCTCGTCGACGACACGCCTGGTAGGTTCGTCCATTGTTATCACCCTGGGC
Source organism: uncultured Gemmatimonas sp. (assembly GCA_964431565.1). Lineage (GTDB taxonomy): Bacteria > Gemmatimonadota > Gemmatimonadetes > Gemmatimonadales > Gemmatimonadaceae > Gemmatimonas. The sequence goes on along the minus strand of CAYSKN010000005.1, from coordinate 5,409 downwards.
CAGGCACGCATGAAGCCTTCCTCGGGCCACTTGCGAGTGGCATCGAGCCCCATCTTGCTGCCATAGGTGAATGCCCGACTTGCATGGTCCAGCACATCGACCGGACCCATGGTGAAACGTATATCGCGCTTCGGGTCGATATTGTTGAGTGCCGCCCACCATGCTTCGACAGGGTTTCGCACATTCACGTCCCTGTCCAGTACCACGAGCACTTTGGCCAGTGACATCAGTCCCTGACCCCAGAGCGCATGCATGACCTTGTCGGCATGTCCCGGATATTTCTTGTCGATGCTCACGAAAACAAGGTTGTGGAATCCGCCCTCGGCAGGCATGTGATAATCTACGATCTCGGGCGTGGTAAGTCTGAGCAATGGCAGGAAGATGCGCTCGGTAGCGTGCCCCAGGAAGAAGTCCTCCATTGGAGGGCGGCCCACTATGGTGGCCGCAAACACCGCCCGCTCCCTCATGGTGACTGCCGTGACATGTACGCATGGATAGAGATCGGCCTCCGAGTAGAACCCGGTATGATCTCCGAACGGCCCTTCCACGATCAGTTCCTCCGTCGGATCTATATATCCCTCAATGACAATCTCCGCATCCGCAGGCACTTCCAGATCGTTCGTTACTGCCTTCGTCAGCCTAACAGGGGCCTTTCGGAGGAATCCGGCGAAAAGGAACTCGTCGATGTTCGGCGGCAGCGGAGCACTGGCGGAGTACATGCTGGCCGGATCGCAACCCACCACAATGCATACCGGCATCTTCTCTTGGCGTTCTGCCATCTGACGCATGTGCTCAGCGCCAGTCTTGTGCCGCTGCCAGTGCATGGCCACACGACGCTTGTCGAGCTGCTGCACACGGTACATACCCACATTGCGGATACCGCTTACAGGTTCCTTGCTCACTACCGCAGTCATTGTCAGGAAGGGACCACCGTCCTCGGGCCAGCAATGCAACACCGGCAGCCGGTCCAGGTCAATATCATCACCCTGCCACACCACCTGCTGACACGCGGGTGACGCACTCTTCACACGTGGAGGGAACTTTGATACCTCCAGCAGCCGCGGCAGCAGCGCCAGCTTGCCAAGCATGCCGTCGGGGACCCTGAGATCCATCAGTTGAGTAATGCGATCGCCGATCTCGTCGAGTGATTCGACTCCCAGCGCCAGCGCCATTCGGCGCATGGAGCCGAAAAGATTGATGGCAACGGGAAAATCCGACACACTTCCATCACGCAACACCGGCCGTTCAAAGAGCAATGCCTTGCCGCCACCTGGCATCTTCGAAACACGATCAGTGATCTCAGTAATTTCGAGACGAACACTGGTCGGCGCGGATACGCGATGGAGTTCACCGATGCGGTCGACAGCATGGATGAACTGTTCAAGAGTATCAAGTGACATGGTGTGTGGTCAGTACCGGATCGGACAATGTGTCGTATGCATGCTGCAACGAATCAAACGGTGCCCGTATGTATGGTTGCGATGCCGAAGCTGAGACGTTCCCATGCAACAGAGCTGTAACCGGCCTCACGCATGCGTGCTGCCAGGCTTGTCTCGGTGGGAAACGCCGCTACGGAAAGCGGCAGATATGTGTAAGCTGATCCATGGCCGCTCACGAGCCGTCCGATCAGCGGAAGGATACGGTGGAAGTAGAACTGGTAGACGGCACGTACAACCGCGAGCCTTGGCATGGAGAACTCGAGGATCACGAATCGCGTGCCTGGTTCGAGCACCCGACGAACCTCGCGGAGGCATGCATCGAGATCAGCGACATTGCGTATGCCGAACGCTACGATGGAACCCTTGAAGCTCGCATCGGCGAAGGGAAGGTCGAGCGCATCAGCACCCACCGCAGCAAGGCGGCTTCCGGGAGCCTTGCCAACTCCCTGACGGAGCATGGGCACAGCAAAATCTGCACCAACCACCCGACCCGTAAACCCATCTTCCCCCACCAGCATGGCGCCAACATCGAGAGTACCCGCACAGAGATCCAGGTAG
>CAYSKN010000005.1:0-3402 GCA_964431565.1 uncultured Gemmatimonas sp. | reverse complement strand
GTGCCGTCGGGATGCTGGGTCCAGCCAAGACACTCCAGTGCGCGCCGACGCCAGCGACGATCGATGTTAAGCGACAGTATATGGTTGAGCAGATCGTAGCGCGGTGCGATGTCGGAAAACATCTGCCGCACATATTCGCTCTTCCCCTGTCCCTGTGCGGCAGTCGCAGCAGCCGAATGTGAGGTACCGGGCATCTCGAAACATCGAACGGGGAGTAGATGCAAGCAAGTCGTTGAGAGCTCCCTGTCCGGCACTGCCGCTGGTTACAGGGGCGTCACGAAAGTACTATTGCACCAACGCATGTCGAATCACGAAGAGCTGGGAACACTTCCTGATGCCGATGTGGTCCGCCTCGCCCAGCGGGGGCGTGAGCCCGCTTTCCGCGAGCTCGTCCGCCGCTACGAGCGGCCCGTTTTCTCACTTGTCTATCGTATGGTACGGGACAGGGAAACTGCCGAGGATCTGGCTCAGGACGCGTTCGTCAAGGTCCTTAATCACATCGACCGCTACAGTCCGGAATTCAAGTTCTCGAGCTGGTTATTCAAGATTGCCAACAATGTGGCAATCGACCATCTGAGAAAACGCCGGATCGAGACCATAAGCATGGACGGCAGTGCACATGCCCTTTCTGCCTCGGAAGTTGAGGCTACCTCACTCGAACTCGGATCCGACCAGGAGAACGCTCTGGACGAGATCGAGGCCAGGGAGCTGGGAGCGGCCATTGAGCATGCCATCGGCGCCCTTCGGCCGGAATATCGTGCATGCATCATGCTGCGTCATGTAGAGGGGCGTTCGTACGAGGAGATCGCCACCACCCTGGATATGCCCCTGGGTACCGTGAAGACCTATATCCACAGGGCCAGGCACGAGCTTCGCCAGGCGCTCGGATTTCTCCGGGAGTGACCACAGACATGCCCGAAGTCCTTGTTCGGCAAACCATCAGCTGTCTGAAACCTGCAGCACACACGCTGCGTAGTCTCATCACGGAGACTCTATGTCAGAAAGACACCTCAGAACTGACGAGATAGAACTGCTCCTGGATGGGGAGGAGGGGTTTGGCGTGGCGCCGTTGCGGGCTCACGCCATTTCGTGTGAGAGATGTCGGGCAGAGCTGGAGATAATGCGGGCGGTGATGGCATCACTCAATTCTCTGCCCGATTTCGTACCGTCGGCGGGATTCTCGGACCGTGTGATGAGCCAGGTTCACGTGTTCGAGCCCTGGCACGATGCCGCAGCCAGAACGGTAGAGCGATTTGTGCCCTCGACGCGGCCGACCCGTATCGCAGCTGGTTTTGGAGCCGCCATCGGAGCTGGGCTTGTCACTGCGGGAACCGCATGGGTCGTTGCCCGTGCGGACATGGCGATGGTCCTCACCCAGCTTGGCCTCGAACGTTTCCGGGAGGAGATCATTGCCGCAGTCTCCGATCTGGGGAGCACCATCCTGGGTCGGCCGGGGCTCGAGATACTGCACAGTAGTTCGCCGGAAACGATCGCGCTCGCAATCGGTGGGTTCGTGGCCACTGCAGGTATCGGTGTCGTTGGAATCCGGGCCATGGCGGCTTCCGGTCGTGCCCGCTGACAGGCCTGCGCCCGAGGGCTCATGACCAGCATCATGTCAAGCCTGATCTCGGTGGTCGGAGTTTTCGGTATCGGAATGATCATCGGCCTGGTTGTGCTCGTGACCACAGACGAAGCCCTCACGGTGGTAGCGAGGACAGCTGCCCGCGATGTATCAGGGAGTTTCTGGGCTGGTGTCTTCATGCAACTCCTGGCCATCCCGGCGCTGACGATTCTCATTATTGCGTGCACGATCACCATCATTGGTATCCTCCTGATCCCTCTCGTGGCGCTGGCGTGGGCGCTCACGCTGGCAGGTGCGGTAACAATGGGACTGCTGGCTGTGGCCATAGTGATCGGGCGGGCACTTTCAGGGACAAGTACATCCGAGCGGGCCACGGCTGTTCGCGGTCTTACAGTTGGTCTCATTGCCCTCAGTCTTGTCTGGTGCGGTGCCGCTCTGGCAGCGCGCGTTCCCGTGGCTGGAGTTCTGGTACGGTTGGTGGCGGTGGCGTTCACATGGGCGGTGGCTACCGTGGGCTTGGGTGCCGTGGTCAAGTCACGCATCGGCGTGTCCCGTTTCAGTGCTGAATTCGGCCGGTTCCGCGGATCAATGTGGAGCGGCCGATGGGGTTCCGCCAACACAACGTCCACCAACGAAATCGAAGCAACCATCGGATGGCAAACGCCGACACCGGTTCAGGGAGTTGTTGCTGCCCGTCGACCCTTGGAAGCAGCCCCCACCAGCGCAGCAGCGAAAGAGCCCGGCAGACAAGGCGACCAGATCCGCGACAACAGTTAGCAGTAGTCGCGCTGGGCGGCGAAGCTGGATCGCCCCGATGAACCGCCACCACCACGGCTCCGCGTGGCTTCCTCGCCATGGTCGATCTCATTACCCGGGATGCCACCCTACTGCATCGCCGCGAACGATTCTCAGAGCAACGGCCGCATTCCCTTCGCGAATGGCAATTTCCACAAAACCGCTCGAACCTGTCAGCGCAAGCGGCTCCCCCAGCGATACGTCACCGTACGCGCGAACGAACGGCAGGCGACGCCTTGCGATCTCGATCACTCCACTCCCTCGCACCATCAGATTGGTCGTGATGTTTCCGAAGCGATCAATCGTGAGCACCTCGCCGTGCAGCGAGCCGTGAGAATCTCGGCGAGGCTGTGAGGTACGCAGACGTACAGCCTCCGGGTACACATCTCCCAATTCGTCAATTGGGACACCGTTTGCCAGGAGAGCGGCTGCGGACGCAAAAACATCGCGGCCGTGAAACGTCGCTGATGCGCTGAACGGAATCGCCAGGCTCACGACTCTCGCATCCAGAGCAAAGAGCGCCGGTGACAACACACCGTTATCCGGGCCAACCAGAAAACGGCCATCGCTCTCCACGGCAATGGCCGCGCGTGAGGTGCCCACGCCCGGGTCCACAATCACCATGTGCACTGTGCCCAACGGAAAGCGTCGCCAGTAGCGCGCCACTGTCAGGCGCGCGAACGTGACGTCATGAACCGGCAGGTCATGGGCCAGATCAACGAGTGCGACATCTGGTGCTTTAGAGATCAGCACACCCTTCATTTCAGCTACATAACCATCGGCTGTGCCGAAGTCCGTGAGCAATGTGATGACCCTCATACACGCTGGAGTTTCCACCTCCCCCACGCCCATAGCAAGGCCATGACCACGCCGCGTGCAGCTGCAGTGAGCGCGAGGGTCCACCAGAGACCGCTCGTACCCCAGAGCGAGGATGCCCATATACCGATGGGGAGTCTCAATACCGTGACTGAGGTGCTGACCAGCATAGGCAGAAGCGTCCACCCAGCACCTCCCATTGCGCTTTC
>CAYSKN010000004.1:17715-34584 GCA_964431565.1 uncultured Gemmatimonas sp. | reverse complement strand
CTCAAGCCCACGCGGGCTGCCACCATCCTTATTGCCGTGCTGCTCTCGGCGCTCACGTACGGAATCGTAGGGCGGGAGGAGCGTCTTCGCCACGCCGTGGCTTCACGTACTGCTGAGTTGCTGCACACAAGCGATGAGCTTCGACGGGAAGGTGAGGAGCGTCTGCAGCTCGAAGAACGGTTGCTGCAGTCACAGAAGATGGAGACCCTCGGTTCGCTTGCCGGCGGCGTTGCACACGACTTCAACAACCTCCTTGCGGCAATCGCCGGGTTTGCCCAGCTGTCGGATCAGCAGGTTGTGGCGCTTGGAGATGCTCTGGCCGGCTCACCAGAGTCCGTCAATGTGAGCCGTCTTCACAGAGACATCGGCGAGATACTCCGGACCATCGATCGGGCAACCATGCTCACCGCGCAGTTGCTTGCCTTCAGTCGCAGCCGGAGAACCGCTTCGTCCTGGTCGAACGTAAATGATGTCGTGCGTGATATAGAGCGAATGTTGCAGCGTCTGGTCGGTGACCGTATCGATGTCACGATCGCTGTCAGTGAACAGCCACTGCCGGTAATGGTCGATGATGGTAGGGTGGCAATGATCATGATGAATCTCGTTGCCAACTCACGGGATGCGCTGGGAGACGGGGGTACGATTCGGATCACGACTGGTTCACTCAACGGTGACTCCACGATGTCGGGACAACTGGTCGGTCTGCCACCGGGGAAGTGGGCTCTGGTGTCCGTAGCCGATAGCGGTGAGGGTATGTCGCAGGAGACAGTGGCTCACATGTGGGAGCCGTTCTTCACCACCAAGAACCCCGGTGTTGGCACAGGACTGGGTCTGAGTACGGTGTATCGCGTGGTGACGCAGGCCGGCGGCAACGTGTTCTGCGAAAGCACTCCCGGGGAAGGAACCGTTGTTACGATTGCTCTGCCATTGTTGGGAGAACCCGGTGAACAGCCGGTGTCAGGCCCGGTCGTACTCCACACGACGAGACCCGGGGAGGGAAAGAAGATCCTGGTGGTCGAGGACGAGGCCGCCCTGCGCCACTTGGTATCCGACGCATTGCGAGGCAGAGGATACAGTGTGCGGCTTGCAGAGGACGGGATGGATGCTCTCGATCAGCTTTCGTCCGGCTTTGTTCCCGATCTCCTGGTAACTGACCTGGTAATGCCGCGGATGGGTGGGCAGGAACTTGCAAACATAATCGCAGGGCGCGGATACCAGACTGCGGTTCTGTTCATGTCTGGCTGTCAGGAAGCCGACGACTTTGCGTATATGGGTGGGCAGAGCTGCGTGCGCAAGCCGTTCACCGTGGACAAACTGGTCTCGCGTATCGAGGACGTGCTTCAGCATCGCGCCGGAGCGGCTGCCGTAGAGCACCATCTCTGACTGAGACTGCCCGAATGGCGCCCGTGGTTATTACAGCTGGCGTTGAACTGTGGTGTCGTCATCCGTAGTTTGCCACCACTATCACCCAGGAACGGAGTTCATGCGCAAGCACACGACCCGCATTGCTGACCTGAAGGACTCTGCGGGAACCACGGTCACGGTCCGTGGCTGGATCACTCATCTTCGATCGAAAGGTAAGCTTGCCTTTGCGGTGGTGCGCGACGGCACTGGCGTCATGCAGGCAGTGGTGGTGAAGGCGGAGTCGCCCGAGGCCTTCGACGTGTTTGGTGGGCTCACGCAGGAGTGCAGCGTGGCCCTGACCGGGGAGGTGCGTGCCGATGCACGTTCCCCGGGCGGATACGAAATGGGCGTGAGTCGCATGGAAATTATTGGTGCGAGCCCGCTCGACTACCCGATTCAGCCCAAGGAGCACGGGATCGACTTTCTCCTCGACCACCGCACCTTCTGGCTGCGCAGCCAGCGGCAGGTCGCCATCATGCGCGTGAGACACGAGCTCGAACAGGCCGTCCACGACTTCTTCTACGCACGCGACTTCGTGCGATGCGACACGCCCATACTCACCGCCTCCATCGGAGAACGCTCGGGTCTGTTCAGCACGGACTATTTCGACGAAGGGACGGCGTATCTTGCACAGACTGGTCAGCTCTATGGTGAGGCGCTCGCCGCGGCGCTTGGCTGCATCTACACCTTCGGCCCGACATTCCGGGCGGAGAAGAGCAAGACACGACGGCATCTCACAGAATTCTGGATGATCGAACCGGAAATGGCATGGTACGATCATGATGACAGCATGGAGCTCCAGGAGCAGTTGGTGCGCTATCTGGTCGAGCGTGCACTCGAGCGACGGAAGGAGGAGTTGAAGGTGCTCGAACGGGATGTCAGCAAGCTCGATTGCGTGTCGCAGCCGTTCCTACGCCTGGACTACACCGATGCGGTTTCCTATGCGCAGAGCAAGGGGAGCGACATTCGTTGGGGTGATGATCTCGGTGCGCCCGACGAGGCACTGATTGTCGAAGCTCACCAGCGACCTGTGTTTGTGATCAACTACCCGAAGGAAGCCAAGGCATTCTACATGAAGGAGAACCCTGCCGACCCCAGAACAGTTCGTTGCGCGGATCTTCTCGCGCCAGAGGGGCGAGGCGAGATCATAGGCGGATCGCAGCGGGAGGACGACTACGACAAGATCCTGAAACGGCTCACCGATGAAGATCTGCCAATAGAGGCTTACGGGTGGTATCTCGATCTTCGTAGGTATGGCACATTCACGCACTCCGGCTTCGGTCTTGGGCTTGAACGCACTGTGGCATGGATCTGCGGAGTCGAGCATGTCAGGGAGTGCATCCCGTTCCCGCGAATGATGGGACGACTCACTCCCTGACTTTCTCTCTTGCTTCAGTTGCCTTGACCGCTTCCCAGTAGTGGTCCTGCTCTTCGAGGGCGAGAGTAGCGAGATGTTTGCCGTCGGCTGAAGCGAGTATTTCCATGGCGGCGTGACGCCTGACGAATTTTGCATTCGTCCTGTCGAGGGCCAGAGCTCCGTGAATCCCTGCCTTCCGGCACAAGTTCACAACGGCAAACAACAGGTCACCCAGTTCTTCCTCGAGCTTCGCTTGATCTGCTACAGCGCCAGTCGAGGCGTTTATCACCGTCGCCACCTCCTCCACCTCCTCGCGCACCTTTGCCAGAGGAGCCAGGGTATCCGGCCAGTCGAACCCCACACCGGCTGCGCGATCCTGCAGCCTATGGGCCCTGTGCAGTGACGGCAGTCCGGCTGGCAGCCCCTCTTCGAGGGTGGCGCGCTTTACCACCTCTGCCTTCATCGATTCCCATGACCGTCTTACTCCATCACCATAAAGGTGGGGGTGACGTGAATGCATCTTCGCCACCAGTGTGCCGGCAACATCCTGCATCGTGAATGCGCCGCGCTCCTCGGCGATGACGCTGTGAAACAGCACCTGAAGAAACAGGTCACCAAGTTCATCACGCAGCCTTGAGTCGTCGCCGGAAGAAATGGCATCGTCAACCTCGTGCGCCTCCTCGATCAGGTAAGGTCGCAGTGAGGAGTGGGTTTGGTTCCGATCCCATTCACACCTGGAACGCAGGTCTCGCATGAGTGCGAGGGCATCGTCGAGCGAATGCGGAGCGAGAATCGAAGCCTGCACATGTCCGGCGGAGTCAGATCGCCCTGGTGTCTTGTTGATATCGTCTGTCACGGTGGAACTCGGAGCACGGGTATCCCTGCCTGGCGGATGTGGCTGTCATGGTTCGCAGCTGCTGCCTACGTTCGTACACTAGCACATGAAACCAGCGGTGGCAGCAGGTGATAGCCTGGGGTCTGCGGTGGTGCCGGACCCCTGGTTGTTCTCCAGCTGTCTTAAGCGCAAGATCACCAGTGGCTCGTCAGGGAGTGGTCGTTTACCATTGGTCCTGGCTTACGGGGACCGGGCGTGGCTTGAGGTGGATTGCAGTGCGCTGAGGCACAATCTTGCGATCCTTCGAAGCCGCGCGCGTGTTCCGTTGATTGCGATGCTCAAGGCGGACGCCTACGGGCTTGGCGCGATCGGGGTGGCTCGTGCGCTCGGCGTTCCCTTTGCTGACGACGAAGTTGTGGGAACAGCGTCAGGGTCGCTCTGGGGAATCGGGGTATCCTCGCTCGACGAAGCCGAATCGCTGCTCGTTGCAGGATGTCGTGGCCGGCTGTTCTGTCCCACGCCGCTGTTGCCGCACGAGCTGCCCAGGGCACTTCGACTGGGTATTCGCCCATCGCTGCATCTCGCTGCGGACATCGCAACCTGGTGGACCCTGGGTAATGGGCGTGCGCCATACCATCTCTCCATTGACACCGGTATGAGTCGCGCCGGGGTCCGATGGGATTCCGTAACTACCCTGCGCGATGCAGTCAGATTGGCACCTCCAGAAGGAGTATTCACGCACTTCCACTCTGCGGACGAGTTGCCATCGACACGTGACCAGCAGGATCGACGTTTCGAGGAGGCTCTCGCGGCCTTGGCCGAGGCACTCCCGGGAAACGTCCTGTCCCACCGAGACAACAGTGGTTCGATAGTGGGCCGTGACACGGGCTCGCCGGGTGAGCTTGCCAGACCCGGTATTGCCCTGTACGCAGGCATGTTCACCCGTCAACTCGGACTCAGGCAGGTGGCGCACGTCCGGGCCAGGGTGGTCGACGTCCGTGACGTGCAACGGGGCGAATCTGTCAGTTATGGCGCAGACTGGACGGCTCATGGCAATCATCGAATAGCGACGATATCGATAGGCTATGCTGACGGATTCCGAAGGCATTTCTCGAACGCCGCTGATGTCCTGATCCATGGCACCCTGTGCCCCGTAGTGGGACGGGTAACCATGGACATGATCATGGTCGACGTGAGCGCAGTTGCTTGCTCACGCGGCGACGTAGCGACGCTTCTCGGGGCAGACGGGACGGGTACGCTGACGCCGGAGGCCGTCAGCGTACGGGCAGGTGTGTCCTCTTATGAGCTGCTCACGGGCCTGAGCCAGCGGCTGCCACCGGTCTACAGCGACGCGATATCTTCCGTGGCGGAGATCAAGGGCGGAATGGGACCCCGAACCAGTCCAGGATAGAGCTGCGCTGGGGGTACGAATCTTTCCGCCCGGTGGCCCATCGTGACAAACAGACGTGGGTTCCACGCGGTCAGTCTGGTACATTTCACCCGGGACCTCGACCATCGCCGTGGTGTGTCTGGATTCCGGGGAGCGCTCGAGGCGTTCGATCGTGCGCTCCTTTCGTTGCGTTGAGGCCTCAAGGAGGAAGTTCTGCTCTTCATCACTGCCAATCGTGAAAACAACCCGACGACATTGTCGTGGAGCCGTCCGAGTGGCCGGAGGTCGCTAGCGGATGTGGACCGTCACCGGCGCTTGGGTTTCTCTTGCGTCTCCGACGTCTATGTGATCAGATGGCTCGGAGTGGATCCGCACAGTGATCGTGTCCGCACCCGGCGGGGGCTGCCGGGCGCGTGAATTGCTGCGTCGAAGGCACGCAAGCCATGCACGGGTTGTCGGCGGAACACGGCAGGCTGCTGAGGGTTGGAGAGGCTGCACGCGTCAACGCATGGGTGCCGTATTCGCGATTCGCTGTAGGCGTGACCCTGGAGGCGGACGATGGTCGCCTGTTCCCTGGATACCACGCCGAGAATGCGTCGTTTGCTGCAAGTACCTGTGCAGAGCGCGTTGCGCTGGGCGCTGCAATTGCCGCTGATGCTCGTGTATTCGTCCGCATCGCGATCACGTCTGCCTCAATGGAGCCGGCGCCGCCTTGCGGTATCTGTTGTCAGGCGCCCGTGGAGTTCGCACCCGCAATGGAAGTATTCGCAGTTGCGTCCAGTGGACGCACAATCCGTTGGACGCTGGCGGAGTTGCTGCCGGCGCCATTCACACCTGCTTCGCTCGGTAATGATTGAGCGCGTTCGTTCGGGGACCTCGCTGCTGCGCGGCCCACTGCTGTTGCTCTCCACGCTTGCTCTGCTCGTGTCGGCAGCGGCCTGCAGCGAGTCGCTGGACGGTGGAGCTGCCTGTCCGGCGCTCTGTCCGTCCGACCTGCAGTCATTCCGGGACACTAGTTTTGAAGCGGTGATTCTGGATACCTCACTGGCCGGGTTCCCGAGTCTTGGTCTGTCACCCCTCCTGCTTCTTGCGAACAGGCCCGACACCATCGTTACGCTCGGGGTGTTGCGTTTCGATTATCTGACCACCTCGTTCCTTCGGGACCGCGGTTCGGTGCTCGATTCGATATCGACGGTGGATTCGGTCTACCTCACCCTGCCGCTCGACAGCACGGGTCGTCACGGGGCTCAACCCGTTACGCTTGAGGTATTCGATGTGGACACACCCTCGGGTGATACGGCGGCCGCAGCGATAACATCACTGTTTCGTCCTGATCGGCGGATCGGTTCGGTGACGGTGATTCCCGATCTCACCGGTGATACGCTCTTCGTTCCGCTCAATCGTTCGGTCATCGAGGGGAAGATCGCAGCCAATCAACCGCTTCGGGTGGGACTGCAGCTTGCTGGCGGGAACGGGCAACTGCGCATCGTCGCATTCACCCTGAGTGGGGGCGCGCCGACGCTGCAGTATGATCCGGCGACGGACACGACGTATGCTCCCGTGATCGTGCCGACCAGCAGCAGGATCGCTGGCGCAAGTACGGATGCAACCCTTTCCTTTCAGGTGTATTCCATCGTCAGGACCGGCTCACCGTCTGGTGGCGTCGATGAGCTTGTGGTTGGCGGATACCCCGCCTCGCGCACATATCTTCGCTTCAATGTTCCTCCTCACATCATCGATTCCAGTACGATCGTTCGTGCCGAGCTGGTGTTGACTCAACGTCGAAGCACCTTTGCCAGTTTCCGGGATTCAGTCGGCCTCGTTCCCATGGTGCCCGCGACGGCATTGGCGATAACCGACATACGGCGAATCCTCGACCTTTCGGCTCAGGGTAGCTTTTCCTCAATAAGTACGAAACGATTGCTTCCGAGCGACAGCGGTCAGCAGACGCTTAACGTTCTCACGCTTGTACGGACCTGGCGCATGTTGCCGACGGACGTTCCGCGGGCACTGGCGTTTCGTATCGAGAACGAAGGCGCGCAGCCGTCGGAAGTGCGCTTCTTCAGCAGCGAAGCAGTGTCGCGCACGGTACGTCCTCGTCTGCGTATCACCTATCTCCCGCGCTCGGAGTTCGCACTTCCGTGATGCCAAGTCGTTCGCTGCTGTTCACGTTGGTTCTTGCCTGTTGTGCATCCGGCGTTCTGCCAGCCGTGGATATCCATGCGCAGGGCTCGCTGGCCACCATCGGATTCGGCTATCCCGTTGGTGGGCTCAGCACACGCGCAGCTGGAACGGCGGGTGCGTTTGCTGATTTCGATCCACTCTCACCCTTGAATCCGGCTGCCATTGCGGGCGTACAGCGTCTGGTGCTCCATGCTCAGACAGAGCCCGAGTACCGTGCACTGCGCATGACGGATGGTGAGCGCGAGCGCGTCACGGTTCAGAGGATACCATTGCTCGCAGCGATCTTTCCATTGCCCGGGAATTTTGCCGTGGGTATGAGCACAGCGAGCTTTCTGGATCGATCATACAGTTTGCTAACGAGCGGATCGGCTGTCGTAGATGAACAGACAGTGCCGACCAGTGACCGACTCGATATTCGTGGAGGCATTGGCGACTGGCGTGCTGCCGTTGCCTGGCAAGTCAGTAAGCGGATCAGTCTTGGAGTTGGCGGCCATCTCTTCATGGGTGAGCATCTGGCTTCCCGCAACAGGACGTTTGCCGACACCCTCTCCTACGGCAGCGTGAATGATTCTTCTCGTGTGTCGTACTTCGGCACTGCACTCTCCATTGGCGGAGACGTGCGGCTTACGAGCGGTCTGGCGCTGAGTGCCTCCTATCGTGCCGGCCAAGGGATCGAGTCGCGTATTAGCGACTCGTTGCGTACCAGTGCCAGCGTACCCGATCGTCTCGGTGCTGCCCTGCGATATGACGGAATATCCGGATCGATATTCTCACTTGCCGTCGAGCGGGTCAATTGGTCGAAGATGAGTACGCTGGGAACGGGACTCAGCGTCGCACATGATGCCATGAACGTGCGGGCAGGGGCCGAGGTCCAGGGTCCGCAGTTTCGCGGATTCCCCATCCTGGTGAGACTTGGTTACGCGAAGAACGATCTGCCATTCAGTGTCACGGCTGATCAGGTACACGAGACGCGGTTTTCTGCAGGGATCGGTCTGCCGATAGCCAGGGACGCCGGTACGCTGGATCTGTCAGTGCAGCGGGCGAGTCGCTCGCTTGTGAACAGCGGAGTTACGGAGTCGGCCTGGCTGCTTGGAATCGGCATCCAGGTCCGCCCGTGAGCGAATAATGGCTCAGTCCGATGTAGGAGGAGGAAGGATGGCCGGAAAACCCACGGTATACATCGAGACCTACGGCTGCCAGATGAACGTAGCCGATTCGGAGTTGATGTACGGCACACTGGCTGCGCACGGTTATGATCCGGTAGATGCGCCTGACGGCGCCGATGTCATCCTGGTCAATACGTGTGCCGTTCGTGAGAATGCGGAGACACGGGTTATCGGCCGTCTCGGTGAACTGCGTCGGTACATGAAACCAGGTACCATTGTCGGCGTCACTGGATGCATGGCACAACGACTCGGCAAACGTGTCCTGGAACAGGCCCGACACGTGTCACTCGTGGTTGGCCCGGACGGCTACCGTGCATTGCCATCCCTGCTCGAGGGAGCCCGGCGCGGCGAGCGTTTCACTGCTACCGATTTCGATCTAGAGGAGCATTATGAGGATGTGGTCGCCCGCAGGTTCGAGGGCGTCAAAGCGTGGATACCTGTCCAGCGCGGCTGTGACTATCGGTGCACATACTGCATCGTTCCATACACGCGCGGTCCAGCGCGCAGCCGGAATATCGCTGATGTGATCCGTGAGGTACATCAGGTGGTGGAACAGGGGCTTACCGAGGTAGTACTACTTGGTCAGACGGTAAACTCATACAACGACGGTGAGCACGACTTCGCCGATCTGCTGCGTGCGGTGGGTGATGTGGCTGGGGTGCGTAGGGTACGCTACACCAGCCCACATCCCAACGATTTCAGTGATCGCGTGATCGAGGCCATGGCCAGAGTGCCGGCGGTATGTGAGCATGTCCATCTTCCCATGCAGAGTGGCTCTTCCACAATGCTCAGGCGTATGCTGCGACGCTACACGCGTGAGGAATACATCGATTGCGTTGCACGCATGCGGGCTGCCATTCCCGGGCTTGCTCTCACGACGGACATCATCGTGGGTTTCCCCGGAGAAACGGACGAGGAGTTTGAGGATACACTCTCGCTCTGTCGCGAAATCCGCTTCGACGACGCATTCATGTTCAAGTTCTCGCCTCGTGAGGGCACACCCGCAACGCGCATGCCGGCCGACTGGGTGGTCCCGGACGAACTGGTTGCTGATCGTTTCGACCGGCTCGTCCATACAGTGCGCAGCATCTCCCGCGAGAATAATCTCGGACGGCTTGGTGACAAGGTTGAAGTGCTGGTGGAGAAGATCGCGCGCGATGGGGAAGCACTGCAGGCTCGCTCGCGCGATTTCAAGACCGTGATGGTACCAGCCGACGCCGCTGGCATCGGTGATTATCTGACTGTGCGGCTCACGGGTACTACCGGCGCTACTTTCACCGGTACCCCCGTCGTCGCAACGGAATTACGCAAGACACTCCCGTTGTTTGTCTGAAGGGGCCTGTCGTGTCGTCGCGACGATCGGGGGGTGGCTGCGGTGATTGGATGATGGATCGTGTGTCCGCGCGCATAGCGTGGGAGCATGCCTCCTCTCATCCACGCTTCGGCGTGGTGGCTGCTTGGGCTCTACGTCGGCGCAGCTGGGCATGTCCGCGTCAATGGATCGTGGCGACTGCCGGCAGCGGTGATCGGTGTTGCCATGCTGTGGGGCGGTTTGAGTTGGGCCAGTCGCCGCAATATGCGCGGTACCGGTCTGGCGGTGGCATTCGAACCCACCCGTGCGTATGACCACAGGGTACGCGGCTCGCGACATTCCCGCCTGACGGATGCGCGATACCTGGCTCCACTGCTCGCACTGCCGGGCGTTGTGGTTGCAGGCAATAGCGTACGCACCAACGATGTCTGTCGACGTCTGATAACCGACATCCTGCGTGGCCCGGCGTTGTTGAGTTACAACGGTGCTGCCGCCGTCGGTGCGCGATCTATTGGGACGACCGGGGCAGGCGCTGCAGTTGTGTGGGTACGACTGGCTGCAACACCGCTGGCCGGACAATCGGTGCGGGTAGATATTCGCGAAAGGCGTGACGCGCCTCGATGTCATGTGGCGGGGTGGTTGCGTCTTGCATCCCCGTCCGCACAACTACCCGGTAATGCGGGTTCCGGCAGACTACAGGGCAACAACGATGGCACGCGCGCAGGCGCTCTGGTGGCCGTTACAGGCCGACCCAGTGCAACCGTGCGGAGCCTGCGCATCGATCAGGGGGAGGTCAGCGACGTGGCTGGCCGCAGCTACCTGCTGGCATGGCGTGCTGCCATCGGTGCCACTGTAGACTCGCTCTATGGCTCCAGGGCGCCGCTGGTCCGTGCACTGCTCATCGCTGAGCAGCAGGACATTCCGGCTGATCTGCGCGAACGCTTTGCCGATGCAGGACTGGTGCACATGCTGTCGGTTTCCGGAATGCATGTGGCCATCATCGCGTCTGGGCTGCTTGCTCTGGGCAGTGTGGTGCGTGTGCCTCGCAACTGGCTGGAACCCGCTGCCTTGCTGCTCGTCACGCTCTACGTGGCGGTGCTGGGTTTCCCTGCACCTGCGGTCAGGAGCGGTGTAATGCTCGCCGTGGTGGCGCTCTCAAGGCGATGGCAGCGCCCGGTGCACGAGTTCACCGCTCTGGCCCTGGGCGCGGTGATCCCAACCTTTGATCCACTCGCGGTACTCGACCTCGGGTGGCAGCTCAGCGTTTCCGGAATGGCCGCCCTGGTGGCTGCACGTACGCTCGGCGCCCGGTGGCAACGATGGGCCCGCAGCGCAACATGGCAACGCGTGGCCCATGCCGGGTCGTACCCGCCGTATCGTGCTGCTTTGGGGTTGTGTGCCCGCCTGGGCAGGACGCACGGTATATCGGCGTGGCTCGTTCGGGAGAGCCTCACCGGTGTCGTTGCCACACTTGTAACTGCTCCCGTAGTCGCCTGGACTTTTGGCCGAGTGAGCATTGTAGCACCACTCTCCAATATTCCCGGCGGTGTGGTTCTGGCGCTGCTGCAACCGGCCCTGTTTCTGGCATTGCTCCTCGCGCCTCTCCCCGGGGCTGCTTCATTCGTGGCGGACGCTTCACAACCACTCATGGCACTGCTCGATGGGCTGGCGTCTCTGGCCGCCGGGCTGCCCGGAGCGGTGATGCCGGTAGCGCCAACGATCACCACGGCACTCGGCGGCGGTCTGGCTGCCGCGTGCGTGATACGTGGCTCCGCATCGCGCCGGCCCATCTCATGGTTGCTGGGTGCCATGGCATCTGTTGTGCTGGCCTTCTGGATCTCGTTCCTGCGGGCGGGTCCAGGCGTTCTTGAGATGCATGTGCTTGATGTAGGCCAGGGGGATGCCGTGGCTCTGCGTACGCCTGCCGGTCACTGGGTGCTGGTGGACGCCGGCCCGCGTTGGGAAGGTGGCGATGCTGCCCGCCGGGTGATCATACCCTATCTGCGTCGGCGCGGTGGTGATGTTGCGCTCTTTGTGCTCTCACATGCACACGATGACCACGCTGGCGGCGCGGCCACCATTGTCCGCGCACTCCAGCCGGCCAGATGGTGGGAATCTGCATTCGCTTCTACGAGTCCTGGCTACGGCGATGCCCTGGCAGCTGTGGCCCAGGCGGGCACCCGCTGGCAGGGGGTGCAACCCGGTGAATCGCTCGAACTTGACGGAGTGAGCTTCACGGTGCTGGCACCCGATTCCGGATGGACTGCAGCTCAGACTGACGCCAACGAGACATCGGTAGTGCTTCGGGTCGACTACGGGCGGCGGCGGTTTCTCCTCACTGGCGACGCAGAAAGTGCGGAGGAAGCGTGGGTGACTGCATTCTGGGGAGCCGAAGAGCTCAGGGCGGACGTCCTCAAGGTGGGCCATCACGGCAGCAGGACCAGCTCCTCGCAAGTCTTCCTTGACGCCGTCAGACCGCGCCTGGCGGTGGTGTCACTGGGTGCTGAAAATCGCTATGGCCACCCCGCACCCGAAACCCTGGAGGCATTGCTCGAAAGAGGCGTGCCGCTCCTGCGAACTGATCTGGAGGGCACTGTAGTCATCCGGTCGGACGGACGAAACCTGGAGGTGGAAACCAAGGGAGAGCGCTGGCAGGTTGTCGACCGTTGAGGAGCTCCACCACTCGATTTTCCTCGCCCGGCGTCCTCCTCTTGCCCATACTCATCTCGGGGAGCCAGCTTATGGGCATCGGCTGCATACCGTTCGTCCCAATCCTACGTGACGGTCCCACCGTAGTCTCAACCCGGGAGTCCTGCCGTGGTCATGCATACCGCGACCTCTGTGGTCACGATCGAGCGTTTCATCATCGAACAGGAGCGCATGTTCCCCGATGCAACGGGCGAACTGTCGGGGATCCTTTACGACATGGCGCTTGCGGGCAAGATGATTGCCAACAAAGTGCGAAGTGCCGGCCTTGCCGACATACTCGGCTCTACCACCGACGTCAATGTGCAGGGCGAGGTCCAGCAGAAGCTAGACGTCATTGCCAATGAGATCATTGTCAAGGCGTTCGACCACGGTGGTCGTCTGTGTGCAATGGCTTCGGAAGAAGAAGAGGACATCATCAACATCCCCGAGCGTTTCCGGCCGGGCAGATATGTCTTGCTTTTCGATCCGCTCGATGGCTCCTCCAACATCGACGTGAATGTTCCCGTGGGTACGATCTTCTCCGTCTTCCACAAGATCACCAGGGGACCGCATGGCGACATGGAAGACCTGCTTCAGCCGGGGCGCCGCCAGGTGGCTGCCGGCTACATCCTGTACGGCTCCAGCACGATGATGGTGTATACAGCAGGGCAGGGTGCACATGGCTTCACGCTGGATCCCTCCATCGGCGAGTTTCTTCTGTCGCATCCGAACATCCGGATTCCCGCAAACGCCCGCTATCTCTCGGTCAACGACGCGTACGAGCAGGACTGGCCTGAGGCGACGCGCGCACTGATGCGCCGTTACCGTGGTCTCGATGGTGAACGCAAAGCGCTCAATGTTCGTTATGTGGGCTCGCTCGTTGCCGATTTCCATCGGAACCTGCTGGGCGGCGGGGTATTCTGTTATCCAGCCAACGCTAAGGCTCCGCGCGGGAAGTTGCGGCTGCTGTATGAAGCGAATCCACTGGCATTCATTGCGGAACAGGCAGGCGGACTCGCCACCGACGGATATGGCAGCATCCTCGACGTTGAACCCACCGAGCTTCACCAGCGGACGCCGCTCTACTTGGGCAGCAGGGAAGAGGTGGAGCTTGTGAGCAGGTTCCCGTTGCCCAAGCACGTGCGGCCAGGCGTGAAGGAACGGCGCAGCTCACAGCGCGGCACACCGCCCACACCCATTTCGACGGGCTGACTTCAACCGTCGCCCTCACCGGTGGCGGTCCTGCAGGCATGTCTATCGATCGTTTGGCAGATCTGCCGGAATTGTCAGGGTGAGCAGCTTCAGCGGGCACTCAACCCCCATTCATTCTCCCGCTACATTGGGAGCATGAGCGAGCTATTCTCCCCCTCAGGAATTCCGGTGCCCACCGTGGTGCGCCCCGACGATGCAGCCGTCGATTACGCACGGGATCTTGGCGATCCGGGGCGGTACCCCTTCACACGGGGTGTTCAGCCAACGATGTACCGCGGGCGCTTCTGGACTATGCGCCAGTATGCGGGCTTCGGCACCGCTGCCGCCACCAACGAACGATTCCGGCTCCTGCTTGATGCCGGCCAGACAGGGCTGTCGGTTGCCTTCGACCTGCCAACACAGATGGGGCTCGATTCCTGTTCATCACGTGCACAGGGAGAAGTAGGACGTGTGGGAGTGGCAATAGACACGGTAGACGATATGCACGTCCTGTTGAACGGTATTCCGCTCGACAAGGTATCGACCAGCATGACGATCAATTCGACGGCATCCACATTGCTGGCAATGTACATTGTCGTTGCGGAGGAGCGCGGCATACCACGGTCAGCGCTGTCCGGCACTGTCCAGAACGACATTCTCAAGGAATACATCGCGCGCGGTACATATATTTATCCGCCGGTGCCATCGCTCGCCCTCACGTCGGAGATGTTCAGGTTCTGTGCGCTCGAGGTACCGCAGTGGAATCCGATCTCCATCAGCGGCTACCACATCCGGGAGGCGGGTGCCACTGCGGTACAGGAGGTGGCATTCACATTTGCCGATGCACTCGAGTATGTGAAGCAGGCGTTGGCAGCCGGACTCGAAATCGACGCCTTCGCGCCGCGCCTCTCGTTCTTTTTTGCATCTCACAACGACCTCTTTGAGGAGGTAGCCAAGTTCCGCGCGGCTCGCCGCCTGTGGGCGCGCCTCATGCGGGAGCGCTTTGGTGGCAACGACTCAAGCTGCCGGATGCGATTTCACACGCAGACAGGCGGGGTGACGCTGCAGGCGCAGCAACCGCTCAATAACGTCGTGCGTGTCACAGTGCAGGCGCTCGCCGCCGTGCTGGGTGGCACGCAGTCATTGCATACCAATGGCTTTGATGAGGCGCTCTCCCTTCCGACGGCCGAGGCAGCGACGCTTGCCTTGCGCACTCAGCAGATCGTGGCTCATGAGAGTGGTGCGACGCAGACGGTAGATCCGCTGGCTGGAAGCTGGTATGTGGAGCAGTTGACCAACGAGATCGAACGGCGGGTGGTGGAGCTGCTCGCACGTGTTGATGAGATGGGCGGCGCCGCAGAGGCTATTCAGGCAGGCTTTTTCCAGCGGGAGATCGCGCGTAGCGCATACGAATACCAGTTGCGGGTTGAAGCCGGCGACACCGTCATCGTGGGAGTGAATCGTTTCGGTGACGGACAGGATCCACCCATCATCCCGTCGCCCGATTTCACCGTACTCGAGCGTGACCAGGTCGCGCGCCTGGAAGCGGTACAGGCAAGCCGTGATCAGGACGCTGTGAATACCGCGCTTGGAAGGCTCTCGGATGTGGCACCGCAATACAGCATACGGGAGCACGCGGGTCAGCGTACGGAGCTGATGCCGCTCATCATCGATGCGGTGCGTGTGCGTGCATCCGTGGGCGAGATCGCGAAGACACTGGAGAAGACATGGGGCCGCTACGAGCCTGGTCTCTGAATGTTGCTTCACCACTGTATGATTGAACAGGACTCCATGCCGTGAATGACAATCCGGTCAGCAAGTCTACCGGCGAGCTGTCACCACCTGACCCGATGGTCGCGTCGGATGCGGTAGTTTCAGCGGCCATCGTTACTGTGAGCGCGGAACCGCGACCGTTGCCCGTGGTGCGGGCCATGATTGACGCACTCGATCGGGACATGATGCAGATCATGGCGCGACGCAAGTCGCTGGTGGCTGAGGTGGCTGCATGGAAGCGTATGCATGGGTTGCGTATCCGTGACATTGAGCGTGAGACAGAGATTCTTCAGGATCGACAACAGCATGCTTCGATGCTCGGACTTCCTTCCGGAGAAGTCGAAGCATTTTTCCGCCTGATGCTGCGCGCAAGTCGTGACCAGCAAGCCGCATTACGGGTGGAAGTGCCAATGAATCAGACGCCCCGTACCGTGGCGATCATTGGCGGCCATGGGCAGATCGGCGGACTGTTTGCACGGATTCTGGCAGAACTTGGACATCGGCTTCTCATCGTGGACATCGACACGAAACTCAAGGCAACCGAGGCGGCCGCTGCCGCAGATGTCACCGTCATAAGCGTGCCCATCGAAGTGACTGAAGATGTCATTCGTGAGGTCGGACCACACGTGCGACGGGAGTCGTTGCTGATGGATGTGACCAGTATCAAGGAGGGACCTGTACGGGCTATGCTTGAGTTCACTGACGCCAGTGTAGTTGGCACCCATCCAATGTTCGGTCCCAGCGTGCACACAGTGCAGGGACAACGTCTCGTGTTGTGCCGCGCACGTGGTGAGGCGTGGGCAGACTGGGTGACCCAGACCTTTGCAGCGAGGGGGCTGATCATCACGGAAACCACACCCGTGCAGCACGACAGGGCAATGTCCATGGTACAGGTACTCACTCATTTTCAGACGCAGGTACTCGGGTTGACCCTCGCCCGAATGGGAGTGCCACTGAGCGAGACCATGCCGTTCACCTCTCCGGCGTATCTCCTGGAACTGTATGTGGCAGCCCGCCACTTCGCACAGGATCCGGCGCTCTACGGTTCAATTGAAATGCGGAATCCACGAACCAGGGAGGTTACTGCTGCGTTCGAGGCAGCCGTACGTGAACTCGCGGCGATCATCGCCGAGGGAGACCAGACGGCATTCAATCGACTGTTCGAAGACGTTCGCGGATTCTTTGGCGACTTCACCGCCGAGGCGGTGGAGCAGTCGAGCTTCCTGATCGACAGGATCGTAGAGCGACAGTAGCGACGTACCGGCCAGTGGCCGTGAAGACATATCGGTCGGTGGCAGTGAGGACTTGAGGTGATCGGGCGAGATGTCGGGATCACGATATTGCCTTGCGACGCGCAGCCGGAATCTGGCCGCAAGCCCCATTGAGGTGGCTGCTGGTTGTCCAACGGTCGGTTCCCTACCCCAGCGCACAAGCCGGGAGTGCGCGACTTCATGATTCGTTGTCACGACGGTGCCTACTGCGACAGTGATGTCATGGCGGAGGATGTGCCTTCACCGTCATGGCAACCGGACAGGAACATCGTGACGGTAATGGCGTTTCCGGTCTTCC
>CAYSKN010000004.1:0-17705 GCA_964431565.1 uncultured Gemmatimonas sp. | reverse complement strand
CTCAACAGACTTTCCCCTATGCCGAGGCCATTACTCGCATGTTGTTGTTCGGTAAGCACAAGGCGATGGCACGGAGGTGTGTTGGTCGGCCTCTGGGTGTTCTCCGGCAGGCAGCAGAAGGTCGGAGGTTCACGTCTGCGTGCCGCTTTTCAGTTTGCCTGCCTGATTGAACCGACTCTGCTGTCCGCCTAACTTTCCTGATTGTCCCAAGCTGGCTTCTTCTGCAAATACTGTAACGATGCCGACTTACGAGTTCCGTTGCCCCGACGGGACGATTATTGAGAGATTCTTCAGGATCTCCGAGGTTCCCGACACCATTCCCTTGCCCGAGGGCACTGGCGTTGCCACGCGCATCATCTCCGGCGGCGGAGGTCTGATCTTCAAGGGTTCGGGGTTCTACATTACCGACTACGGCAAGGACGGCAAGAAGGACCAGCGCTCTGCCGCTGGCAAGGGTTCGACCGGTTCTGGTGACCGCGGTGGTCCAGACTCGACCGCCAGGTCGGAGCAGTCATCAGGTGAGCCGTCCGCCGCATCCACCGGCGGCTCCGAACCTACATCAGGTTCCACACCTGCGTCACCCCCTGCCTCGTCTTCCGGCCCGTCCACACCTGGCGCCGGGTCCGAGTGAGCGCGCTCGAACAGACCGGCGCCTCCCCGCGGCCCACGGAACCGGTGAGTCATGCCGATGCGTTGCGAGAGGAGCTCGCTCGCGCTGCCAAGACCCTGGGCGCGGCAGATGACGTGATCCCGGTGCTGGAGCGACCGCGTGATCCATCATTTGGTGACTGGGCCACCAATCTCGCAATGACGCTCGCGAGGCCACTTGGCAGGAAACCACGTGAAATCGCCGAGTCGCTGATTGCCGCCATTGATCCGCGAAGCGTTGGTATTATTGCGGCGGAGATCGCAGGAGCGGGCTTCATCAACTTCCGCCTCGATCCGGGTTTCCAGGCCCGTGGTCTCCTCCGCATGCTGGCTGCTCCGGAAGCGTGGGGTCGCTCCGACACCGGCGGATCCAAGCGGGTGGTGGTCGAGTTCGTCTCAGCCAACCCCACTGGTCCGCTGCACGTCGGGCATGGTCGTCAGGCCGCGCTGGGTGATGCCATCAGCACTCTTCTCGAATGGACCGGCTGGAATGTTGACCGTGAGTTCTACTACAACGATGCCGGCGCCCAGATTGCCAGCCTCGCACTCAGCACCAGATCGCGCGTGCGCGAGCTCGCTGGAGAACCACTGCACATTCCTGAAGGAGGCTATCACGGTGAATACATCCGCGAGATCGCTGAATGCTACGTGCAGCAGCACCCTGAGGACCGCGATGGTAATGACGTAGATGCCATGCGCCAGTTCGCAGTAGCCGCGCTGCGCCATGAGCAGGATCTTGATCTCCAGGCCTTTGGCGTCAGGTTCGACACCTATTATCTCGAAAGCTCGCTCTACACCGATGGGCGCGTCGTGAAGACCGTCGAAGTGCTCAGGCAGACGGGTTTTACCTATATCGAGAATGGCGCCCTCTATCTTCGTACAACCGCTTTCGGTGACGACAAGGACCGCGTCATGAAGAAGAGCGAGGCCAAAGGCGGTGACTTTACCTACTTCGTCCCCGACGTTGCCTACCATGTGACCAAGTGGGAGCGTGGCTACACACGCGCCATCAACGTACAGGGTGCTGACCATCACAGCACGACCACGCGCGTACGGGCAGGACTTCAGGCTCTGGGCATCGGTATACCGGAGAATTACCCGGAGTACGTGCTGCACCAGATGGTCACGGTCATGAAGGGTGGAGAGGAGGTGAAGATATCCAAGCGGGCCGGTTCATATGTCACGGTACGCGATCTCATTGATGAGGTGGGTCGCGATGCCGTGCGCTACTTCTTCCTCATGCGCAAGGGCGACTCCCAGCTCGTCTTCGACGTTGACCTCGCACGCAGCCAGTCCGAAGAGAACCCGGTCTATTACATCCAGATGGCTCATGCGCGCATGTGTGGGATCTTCCGTGTCGGTTGCATCGATGCTGCGGGCATAACGGGAAACGGCGTGGATCTGGGTGTTCTTGCAGAACCCGCGGAACAGGAGATCGTGAAGCAACTCCTTGATTTTCCCGCCATCGTGAAGGGCGCTGCAGACAACCTGGAGCCGCACCGTATCGCAGGCTGGCTCCTGGATACTGCACGCGCGGTACACACGTGGTATCACAAACATCACGTCCTAGGCGAGCCTGAGGCAATCACGTGTGCACGACTCGTCCTCGCACGTGCCTCGCAGCTCGGCCTGGCGGCCGGCCTGCGCATTCTCGGATTGACCGCACCGGAGCGTATGTGAACCCGTCAAACCCGGTAGCAAGTGCCGTTCTCGTGGTGGGCTCGGTGGCCCTGGATTCGGTCGAGACACCCTTTGGCAAGGCAGATGAAGTACTGGGTGGCTCAGGTACGTTTTTTTCCTCATCGGCCGCCCATTTTACGCCTGTTCAGCTGGTTGGCGTGGTCGGTGACGATTTTCCTGTCAGCCGACTCATCCCGCTCGCGCAACGTGGCGTCGACCTGGCAGGACTTGAGAAAGCGTCCGGCTCGAGCTTCCGGTGGCGCGGACGCTATCGTCACGACATGAATGCAGCAGAGACACTCGATACGCAGCTTGGCGTGTTTTCGCGGTTCAGCCCAAGGATCCCGGACCAGTTCCGCAGGGCGCCGTTCGTCTTCCTGGCCAATATCGACCCACGCCTGCAGCGCCAGGTGCTCGATCAGGTGGAGAGGCCACGACTCGTTGCCTGCGACACAATGAACTTCTGGATTGAATCGCGACGCGCAGAACTCATTGAGTTGCTGAGGGTTGTTGATCTCGTCACACTCAATGATGGTGAGGCGCGTCAGCTGACAGGCCACATCAACCTCGTGCAGGCGGCGCGCGCGATTCTTGACATGGGCCCCCGATATGTACTGATCAAGAAAGGCGAGCACGGCGCGTTCATGTTCACATGGGAGAGTGTCTTCTTTGCACCCGCCTATCCGCTCGAAACAGTGTTCGATCCCACCGGCGCGGGCGACTCCTTTGCCGGCGGGTTCATGGGATACCTTGCTTCCACGGGCGACCTGAGCGAACGGGCGATGCGGAGGGCCGTTGTGGTGGGTTCGGCAATGGGTTCGTTCGCCGTGGAGAAGTTCTCCAATACGCGACTGATGGAGATCACACGCAGTGACATTGATACGAGGGTGCGCGAGTTCCGTCAGCTCGTAGCCTTCGACGCGGAGCTGGGCGCATGAGCGGAGGTGGAGCACCTCTCGACTACCGCTCCTCGGGGGTCGACATAGAGGCGGCCGATGAAGCCAAGCAAAGGCTCGCTGCACTCGTGACGTCCACGTTGACAGCTGGTGTCCGTGGGGCTTTTGGTGGATTTGGCGGGATGTTCAGGGTGCCCGAGGGATATCATGCGCCGCTGTTGGTCTCGAGCGCCGACGGAGTGGGTACCAAGATCATGGTTGCGAGCGAGGCCGGGCGCCATGATACCATAGGCCACTGTCTTGTGAATCATTGTACGAACGACATCCTTGTGCAGGGAGCAGTTCCACTCTACTTCCTTGATTACGTAGCATTTGGTAAGCTGGAGCCGCGGGTTGTCGAGCAGGTGGTCGCAGGGGTCGCCGCTGGTTGCAGGGAGAATGGATGCGCCCTGATCGGTGGTGAGACGGCTGAGATGCCCGGTGTATATGCTCCCACCGACTACGACCTTGCCGGATTCATAACTGGTATCGTCGAGGAAGACGGGGTGCTCAGCAGCGCCCGCGTCCGTGAAGGTGATGTACTGGTGGCGCTGGCCAGCAGTGGCCTTCATACCAACGGCTACTCGCTTGCGCGCCGCATCATCACCGAGCGGCTGCGGCTTGGTGTGCATGATCACTTTCCCGATGCCGGCGGGGCCACCGTCGCCGATGTGATGTTGACTGTGCATCGCTCCTATCTTGCATGTCTCGGACCGCTACTTGGTTCCGTTCATGCCATGGCCCACATCACCGGTGGAGGGCTGCCAGGAAATCTCAATCGTGCGCTGCCTCACACGCTTGATGCGGTTGTGGATACAGGTACGTGGACCGTGCCGCATGTCTTCAGGGTACTTGCCGAAGCAGGGCAGGTGAGGCCCACGGAGATGTTCCGCGCGTTCAACATGGGGGTTGGAATGGTGGTGATCACATCCATGAACAATGTGTCCGCAGTGCTGACACGTGCGGCCGATTGTGACATCGCTGCGTGGGAACTTGGACGCGTCGTGAAGGGAACAGGCGAGGTGTTTCTTCAGGGGCTGGCTGCGTGATGCACCCATTCCGACTACTGCTTGTACTTGGCGCCGTCACGATCGCGATTGGGGTCGATGTGTCGACAACGTCAGCGCAAACCACCGCAGGCGATTGCCGCATGGGCAGCATGGCGGGTATTGGCGGGTCTGCCACGGACGCATGCCAGAAGGCACGGGACATCTTTGCGGTTGTGGTGCCGCAGGTGGGTGTGGCACTCTCGGCAGGCAATCCGATTCTTGGAGAGGGTGGCACGACAGGCGGCTGGGGCAGGCGGGTACTGACCGTGAGGCTGGCAGCAGCCGAAGGGTATCTGCCACGGTACCAGGTGCCGCTTAGCATCCAGCCTGGTACACATGCCGGTGATTTCGGCGCGAAGCGCACCTATATACCCATTCCCTCTGCCGATGTAGCAATCGGCCTCTTTGCCGGCATACCCGCAGGGCTCACAAACATAGGGGGAGTGGACGCTCTTCTGGGTGCGACTGCGCTGCCCACTGTGTCGGAAGGCTCGTTCACCATCAAGCCGGCTGCGTCAAGCTTTGCACTGTCGTACGGGGCGCGGTTGGGTGTGCTCCAGGAGTCATCGGTTGTCCCGGGAGTGAGCGTGAGTTACATGCGTCGCAGGTTGCCTACCCAGAACCTTGCCTATCTGCCGGGCATGGACACGCTGAACGTGAGCGATGTTGGTGTGACTGCAGACACATGGCGACTGGTTGTCAGCAAACGCATCGCCGTACTCGGAATCGCGGCTGGTGCTGGACGTGATCGGATCGTGGGTACTTCCACAATGAATGCGGTGGTGAACGAGGCCGGTGTGGGTGGCGTACGCAGCACGATAGAGCTTGATGACGTCCGCACAGAAGCGAGACGCAGCAGTCTCTTCGTCAATGCGTCGTTTGGGATTGCGGCCGCACGCATAGTCGGTGAGTATGGATGGGCGCGTGCCGGCACGATTGAGGAGACCGTAAATCAGTTTGGTGGGCGACGGGCCAATGATGCTTACCGTTATGCATCCCTGGGCATGACAGTCAGGTTCTGATGCCGTGACACCAGTTCCGCCCGATAGTGCTGATGGCAGCAGCCGGAGTCCCATGAGTGAGAATGAGGAAGACCGGCGGTTCATGCGTCGTGCACTTCAAGTGGCGGAACGGGGGGCGGGGCAGGTTGCACCCAACCCCATGGTGGGGGCGGTCATTGTACGCGATGGCGTGATCATTGGTGAAGGATGGCATCGGGTGTATGGGGGTCCGCACGCCGAGGTACTGGCGCTGGAGGCGGCTGGAGATGCTGCTCGCGGAGCGACCGCCTACATCAGCCTCGAACCCTGCAACCATCATGGCAAAACGCCTCCGTGCACCGATGCCCTGATCAACGCTGGAATCGCCAGGGTCGTGTGTGCTACAAGGGACAGCGACCACCAGGCGGGGGGAGGCATCGAGCGGCTCCGACAAGCAGGCATCGGTGCGTCTGTGGGGGTTTTGGAGATGGAATCAAGGGTCCTCAACGCTCCGTTCTTTCACGACGCTCTGACCAGGGCCGCAACAGGCTCACCGGTTTCGGATCTGCCGTTTGTCGAACTCAAGATGGCGGTTTCCATTGATGGAGCGATTGTCGACGCTTCGAGACGTCGTGCGTGGCTGACCGGGTCCGAGTCGATTGCAGCGGTACACGCTCTTCGGGCCCGCGCCGACGCGGTGGCGGTTGGAATTGGGACCGCCCTTGCTGACAATCCTTCACTTACAGTGCGCCTGGCGCCGGCTCCACGTATCTCGCCCGTTCGGGTGGTCTTCGATCGGCGTGCCAGACTTCCACTCGACTCGGCGCTGGTTCGCACTGCCCGCGAAGTCCCCGTGAGCGTAGTCACTCGTCATGCCCCACGGGCAAGAGTCGAGGAGCTTGCGGCTGCAGGAGTCTCCGTCATTGAGGCAGAGGGTATCCGCGACGCTCTCCGGCAGCTTCGCGCAGGGGGGGTGCGGCATTTGCTCGTCGAAGGCGGAGCCGGTCTTGGCTCCGATATCTTCGCAGCGGGTCTGGTACACCACCTGATTATCTTTCAGGCACCGGTCATTCTTGGAGCTGGCGCGGTGTCCGCGTTTGGCCAGTACCCAACAACGGAAGTCGCAATGGCACCGCGACTCCGGGTACTCGACCGGCGGGTGTACGGTGCTGACATGATGACGCGTTACGCTGTTTCCGGAGACTGACAGACCAATGTTCACGGGACTCGTGGATGATGTCGGCATGATCGAGAACGTCGCCGGCACATCGGAGGGACTGGAACTGCGTATTGGCACACGCTATTCCAATCTGGCTGATGGCGAGAGCATAGCCGTGAACGGTGCGTGCCTCACCGTGCGTGAACACGGTACGGACTCAAACGACAGGAGCTGGTTCACGGTGGCGGCGATCAGCACCACCCTGGGTCGGACCATCGTTGGAGAGTGGCGACCGGGCGTCCGCGTGAATCTGGAGCGGGCCCTGCGTGTGGGCGATCGCCTGGGCGGCCATATTGTACTCGGGCATGTCGACGGTGTGGGTCATGTGCTGCGCTCAGTGCAGGTCGGAGATGCGTGTATAGTCGATCTGGAACTGCCGGTCGCGTTGCAGAGGCTCACCGTCGATAAGGGCTCGATAGCCGTGAACGGAGTGAGCCTTACTGTGAATGCCATGCTGCCAGCGGGCGTTCAGCTTTCCATTATTGAGTTCACTGCCCGCCATACCACTCTCGGTGATCTGGCGCCCGGCGACAGGGTTCATGTGGAGGCGGACGTGCTTGCGAAGCATGTCGAACGCCTTGTGATGGCCCGGATGCAGGAAATCACATCTATTTGAGAGACGATGCTGAATCTTGAGCGGGATCCGCAATTGGTCGTTGAACCAACTGCACACGGGGGCGATGTTGCACCTGTGTTCGGCACGGTGGAGCAGGCGCTCGCAGATATTGCTGCTGGCCGATTCGTAGTGGTGGCTGACGACGAGGACCGTGAGAATGAGGGAGACCTCGTCTGCTGTGCCGAGTCCGTGACAACCGAGATGGTCAACTTCATGCTTGAGGCCAAGGGTATGATCTGCCTCGCCATGACAAACGCATGGGCTGATCGACTCGGCCTCGGGATGCAGGTTGAGAAGAATACCGAGGCAATGTCCACTGCGTTTACGGTGAGCATCGACGCAGCCGCACGGTATGGTGTTACTACTGGTATCAGCGCGTCAGATCGGGCAACCACGATACGGGTAGCGGCCGATCCGCATTCCACTCGCACCGATCTGAGGGTTCCCGGACACATACATCCGTTGCGTGCGCGTGATGGTGGTGTGCTGCAGCGTGTTGGACACACTGAGGCTGCGGTCGACATGGCTCGGCTCGCTGGCTGCCATCCAACAGGTGTGATATGTGAGATTCTCAACAAGGATGGCACGACGGCACGTCGCCCGCAGCTCGAGGCATTTGCCGGAAAACACGGGCTCACGTTCATAACGATAGCACAGCTCGTAGCCTACCGTCTTACCAATGAGCGGCTGGTACATCGTGTTGCCGAGGCACGGCTGCCCACGGACTTCGGTGAATGGCGTATTTGCGGCTACAGGAACGATGTGGACAGCCGTGAGCACGTTGCGCTTGTCTATGGTGATGTGGCGCAGGGTGATGATGTGCTTGTTCGCATGCATTCCCGATGCCTCACGGGTGATGTGTTCCACTCGCGCCGGTGCGACTGCGGCTGGCAGCTGGAGACGTCCATGGCCATGATCGAGGCGGAGGGGCGTGGCGTGGTGGTCTATCTTGATCAGGAAGGGCGCGGCATAGGTCTTCTCAACAAGCTCAAGGCGTACGAGCTGCAGGATTCGGGTGCGGACACGGTCGAGGCCAATGAACAGCTCGGGTTCAAGGCGGATCTTCGCAATTACGGCATTGGTGCACAGATCCTTCTCGATCTCGGGGTCCATTCGATTCGTGTTCTGACCAACAATCCACGCAAGCTGGTGGGACTGGACGGATATGGCCTCGTACTGGCAGGCCGTGTTCGTATCGAGGCACCATCAACCGATGAAAATGCCTCGTATCTTGCCACCAAGCGTCAGAAGCTTGGCCACCTCTTTGCCAGCTGAGGACAGGGTGCCCGACTTCAGCGGAGAACCTCGGGGTGCAGGACGCCGTGTGGTGGTAGCCGTGAGCCGGTTCAATGAGGGTGTAACCCTTGCCCTGCTTGAGGGAGCCATGGGCGCCTTGATCGGCAATGGTGTGGCCTTGGATGATATCGATGTGCTTTGGGTTCCTGGCGCATGGGAGCTTCCTGTGACCATTCGCCGGGCACTCGGCAGTGACCGTTATGATGCCGCGGTGGCGCTGGGTGCGGTCATAAGGGGCGAAACACCTCATTTCGATGTAGTCGCTCGTGAGGCGGCGCGTGGTCTCATGGAGGCGTCGCGTGACTTCGATGCTCCCGTGACGCTCGGTCTGCTCACCACCGACACTCTGGCACAGGCGGAGGCACGTGCCGGTGGTACTCATGGCAACAAGGGCACCGATGCGGCACTCGCTTTGCTGGAATTGCTGGATCTCTTTGATCGTGCTCTTCCGGGTGAGGAGTCCGATGTCATGGAGGGCGATTCATGACGGTGCTGCGCGACGATGCCTTCTGGGACACACCTATACAGGAGCCGCTTGCACCGCACCGGAAGCAGGCACGTCCACGCCACCACCGGAGCGCGCGCACCGAACGCATCGAGACGCGTGGTCGTGCACGTGCGCTCCAGGCGCTCTACGCGGCTGATCTTCGTGACTTCTCGCAGGTTGAGCGAATCGCCGCCACCGTGTTTGACGATCTCGCGATCGAACCGACCGAGAGGCTCTTTGCCTCGCGCATCGTCACCACAGTTGCCGCGCATGGTGCAGCGTTGGATTCCGCTCTGGCCGATGTCACGGCCAACTGGCGTCTCGAACGCCTCGGTGCCATCGAACGTAGCGTGCTACGCCTTGCTGCGGCCGAACTTGCGCGTGGCGAGACGCCTGTGAAAGTGGTGCTTCAGGAAGCTGTGCGTCTGGCCGAGCGCTATGGCACGGAACGTTCGGCAAAGTTTGTGAACGGCGTGCTGGATACATATGCCCGCAGACTCGGACTCTTGTGAGGGAAGAGGTTCCGGCTGATCAGGTGGTAGGAGGTATTCATGATATCCGCCATACGCGGAGTCGTCTGCGCATTGCCGTGGTCAACTGGCAGTGTCGGCTGAATCCACTTGCCGGTGGTGCAGAAATCCACCTGCACGAGATCTTTGGCAGACTCGCACGGAAAGGGCATGAGGTAGTGCTGTTGTGCGGAGGATGGCCAGGGTGCCCGCCCCGAGTGACGCTTGATGGCATTGACGTGCATCGTGTGGGGACACGGCGATCCTTCGCGTTTCTCGCCCAGCGCTATTGGCACAGGCAGCTGCTGCAGCGAGGCTTCGATGTGCTTGTGGAGGATATCAACAAGGTTCCTCTGTTCACTCCGCAATGGCGTACGCCGAAGGTCGTAGGACTCGTTCCGCACCTTTTTGGCCGCACTGCCTTTCAGGAACTCAATCCTTTGCTGGCTGCTGTAGTCTGGCTCTCGGAGAAACCTCTGCCGTGGGTGTATCGCGGCCTCGCTTTTGAGGCGATCAGTGAGAGCACCCGGGATGACCTGGTACGGCGAGGAATACCTGGCGAGCGGGTACGGGTGATCTTTCCGGGCATCGACACCGCGCGGTTCACACCGGATCCGGGGCAACGAGCGTCACAGCCGCTCTTCACATACCTTGGACGTCTCAAGAAGTACAAAGGTGTGGACCTGGTCGTCCGGGCCTTCGCTGCCGCTGATATTCCCGAGGCTACGCTGGAGATAGCTGGTGCAGGGGAGTACCGTCCGGAATTGGAGCGGTTGGCGGGTAACCTTGGGCTAGGGTCACGGGTACGATTTCTGGGGCGTATTGACGAGACTGAAAAGTGTGCTCTGCTACGGCGAGCATGGGCAACCGTACTGGCATCACCAAAGGAGGGCTGGGGAATCACAAATCTCGAGGCAGCGGCGAGCGGCACTCCGGTGATTGCGTCGAACTCTCCGGGAATCCGTGAGTCGGTCCGTGACGGCGAGACTGGTTTTCTCGTGCCCCACGGGGACCTGGCTGCTATGGCTGCATCCATGCGACAACTCAGCGCCGAGCGAGGGCTCGTTGAACATCTGGGCGTCGCAGCGCGGCGATTTGCCGGGGGGTTTACCTGGGCAAACGCCGCGGATCAGACCGAAGCCCACCTCCAGGAGGTTGTAGGAACAAAGGAGGATCGCTGATGGAAATAATCATGCATGCGCGCCACAGGGAAGTTAACGATCTGCTTCGTACCCAGGCTCGGAGGGCGGTCAGACGAAGCGCTGTACGCCTGAGGCAGGTTGCGCGAGCTGTTGTCCGTTTTGTGGAGGATGGCTCCAACCGTCGTGTCGAGATAATGCTGCGCACGATTGGTGGCGGCAAGCTCGTCGTCCAGGCTGATGATCGCGCGTTTGCACCCGCCCTTTCGTCGGCGATCCGGCGACTCGAGAGCAGAGTGTCGCGAATGCGCAGGGACCGGCATGTGTCTCGGGCAATACTTCGCACAGGAGATGCACACGGGTGAATCGACAGCTTACGGTCGGCTCTCTTTTCGATCGCATGAAGGAGATGCTGGAACTCGAATTGATAGGTCCGGCCATTGGCTTCGATCGTGAACTCACGAGTTCCGAGGCATCCAGCCCGGGGCTCGTCCTTGCGGGGTATGTGAATCGCTTTCCGTATCAACGCGTTCAGGTATTCGGCGAGACCGAGGTCACCTACCTTCGGTCGCTCTCGGAGGCGCAACGCACGGTCCATCTGCAACAGTTCTTCGGTTTCCCGATTCCCTGCGCCTTTGTCACAAAGGGATTGGAGCCGCCGGAACCGTTGATACGACTGGCGGGCGAAGCCGGTATTGCGGTAATACGCTCACGGCTCAAGACGGCCGAGTTCTATCGCCTTATCAAGCCATACCTTGCTGATCAGTTCGCGCCCACGACGACGCTGCATGGCTCGCTCGCCGATGTTTTCGGAGTGGGGCTCTTCCTCACGGGCAAGAGCGGGATCGGCAAGTCTGAGTGTGTGCTGGACCTGGTTGAACGTGGTCATCGGCTTGTGGCGGACGACCTGGTAATCGTGTCGCGGCGTGGTAATGACGTGCTGGTCGGGCGTGGTCACGAACTTCAGCGGCATTTCATGGAGATCCGGGGAGTCGGTCTTATTGATATCCCGGCAATTTTCGGCATCCATGCCGTCCGGCAGCAGAAGCGTCTGGAGGTTGTGGTGGTTCTGGAGGAGTGGGATGCGACCGCCCAGGTCGATCGTACGGGACTGGATGTCAGGACGATGGACATTCTCGATGTGCCAATCCCGAGAATCACTGTGAACCTGAACCCCGGAAAGAATATCACGGTCATTGCCGAGGTGATCGCCATGAACCACTTACTGCGTTATTACCGTGGATACGACAGTGCTGAAGCGTTCAACGAGCGTTTGATCAGCCGTATGCGCCGGAAGTCGGATATCCAGCGCTATCTGCAGGAAGACGACGAGTAACATGGCGTATTCGGTGAGCTCAGAAGCGGGGGGCCTGCGTGCTGTTGTGGCTGGACACGGCGCGTTCGCTGACGGCGCGATTTCGGCGATTGAGCAGATTGCCGGCCGGGGAGCCGTTTTCCTGCCGATCTCTAATGATGGCCTCTGTCCCGAGGATATCGAGGTGGCCGTCAGCAGGGCTATCGACAAAGGCGGTGTGCGGGTGATCTTTACGGATCTGCCTGGAGGCAGTTGCACAATGGCAGTGCGGCGTTTGATCCGGGATCGACCTGGGGTAGTGCTGGTGACAGGAGCAAATCTCGCGTTGCTTCTGGATTTTGCCATGCACGACGAGATCGATCCGGTGAGCGCCGTAAGGCAGGCACTCGAGCGCGGAAGAGCGGCCATGACGGTGTTCGGCGTCTGATCTTACGCCGAGCAGTTTTTCACAGCATCCTCGTTTGATGATTCCTTCCACCCTCCCGACCTCCCGTCCTCCTTCTCTCACACAACCTTTGGCCTCACAGAAGTCGGCATGTCCATAGCGCTCTATCGTATTGATGACCGCCTGATTCATGGACAGGTAGCCGTGGGCTGGGGGCAGCCGCTTGGGCTGCGGTTCATCGTGCTGGTGGATGATGATGTTGCCGGCAGCGAGTGGGAGCAGGAGCTGTATCGTATGGGTGTCCCGCCCGATATGAATGTGCGCTTCTTGACCGTTGCCGATGCGGCGGCCCGTCTTGAGAGCCTTGAAATGGAGGACGCTTCGGGTATGGTGCTGGCTCCGGACATCGGGACCATGCGACGGCTGATCCAGCTGAGTGCCGGTCGAATTCAATCTGTGAATGTGGGTGGCGTGCACCATGTTCCAGGCCGGGTGGGGCGACTGCGTTACGTGTATCTGACGGCCGATGAGGAGCAGATTCTGCGTGACATGGCGGAGCAAGGTGTGCAGGTGACCGCGCAGGATGTGCCTTCTGCACGCCCGGTTCCGCTGGCGGAACTGCTTGCTTCCCGGACTGGTACGTAGGCGTGCTCATGTCCGGGCTCCTGCCGCTGTCCATGGCGGATGTCCTGTTGCTGGCCTTGCTGGGCGGTGTGCTTGGTCTCGACGTGGTGAGTTTTCCGCAGGCGATGATATCGCGACCAATTGTTGGATGCACCATTGGCGGTGCATTTCTTGGCGAGCCGCTGGCAGGTCTCACATGTGGTGCGGCGCTAGAGTGCCTGGCGCTCGAGTCACTTCCGGTGGGCGCCACCCGCTATCCGGAGTGGGGCAGCGCCTCGGTAGTGGCTGGTGCGATTGCTGCCATGCACGTAACACCCGCGGGGCTTCCCGCGGCTGGGTCGTTTGCCTTGTCCGTGGCGGCCGGCATTATTGCTTCCTGGCTTGGCGGAGCCAGCATGATCAGGCTTCGTCGGTTCAACGCAGGCATGGCCCGGAAAAGCGCTGCAGAGGTGGAGGCGGGGAGTTCTGTCGATATCGTCAGGATTCAGCTTTTCGGCCTGACGATGGACCTGCTGCGTGGCGTGCTGGTGTGTCTGATGATGATCATCTTGCTCACCCCCCTTGCCAGTATCGTGGATGATCGCTGGAGCGTTCGCAGTGATATTTCCCGGGCGGTTGTGATAACCTGTGTTGCCGCTGTGGCCGCAGCCTCGGTGTGGAAGGATTTCCACTCCATTTCGGGTACCAGACGGCTTTTTCTGATATCTCTCAGCGTGGGAACGCTGGTGGTGATCCTCGGTGCCTGACTCTTTCATTCAGCCTGTCCAGTCCGCCCGGCCCGGCATCAGTGGCGCTACCGCAGCGATTGCCGAGGCTCCCTCACTTGACATGCCAACGCACATGTCGATGTACCTGCGGACATTTGCTGTCCAGGGATCCTGGAACTACGAGAGGCTGGTTGGCAACGGCCTTGCCTTCTGTGTCGAGCCTGCCCTGCGCCGTCTGCCGGGAGGAACGTTGGGTGCTGAATATCGCGCGGCACTGGCGCGGCAGTCATCATACTTCAACACGCATCCTTACCTTACCGGGCTCGCGGTTGGAGCGCTGGCGCGTGCCGAGCTTGAGCGGGTTGAACCAATCCGGATTGAGCGCTTCCGGGCTGCACTTTGCGGACCACTTGGCAGCGTTGGGGATCGCTTGGTGTGGGCGGCCTGGCTGCCAGCGTGTTCGCTTCTGGCACTGTTGCTCTACGGGTTTCACTGGTCTCCGTTCTGGGTCGCGGCGGGCTTTCTCGCACTCTACAACATGGGTCATCTCTGGCTCAGGGAGTGGGCACTGCGGGCTGGCTGGCGGCACGGCCTTCGCATAGCCACAGCCCTTGGGCATCCGCTACTGCAACACGGTCCGCGCTACATTGGTCGTGTGGCAGCGGTTCTTGGCGGACTGGCATTGCCGCTGGCCGTTCATCGTGCCATTGGTGGTGAGCCGCCGCTCACGCCGATTCCCTTGGGCGTGGCGGTCTTGACTCCGCTTCTCGCGGTGATTCTCGTGCGTTTGCAGGGACGTGCTGAGGGCTGGCGGGTGACCATGTGGTTGCTTGTGGCCTTCCTCTCTTACTCGGTGGTCATAGATGGCTGAACGTTCCGTCCAAATCGTCAACAAGCGCGGTCTGCATGCCCGCCCTGCTGCCGAGGTGGTCAATGCAGCATCGCGTTTCAAGTCGGACATCACCATCTGTCGTGATGATCTCGAAGTGAACGGCAAGAGCATCATGGGCGTCATGACGCTGGCGGCGGAATATGGTGCAACTGTCACTTTGCGCGCTTCCGGTCCGGATGCCGAGGACGCGCTCGATGCCCTGGCAAGGCTGGTTGCGTCCCGGTTCGGGGAGTCCTAGTGGACTCTGTTCTCCGCGGTATTCCTGCGTCGCCGGGAATTGTGGTGGGTCCGGTGCACCTGTTGCGATGGGAGGTACCGGAGGTCAGTCATCGCCTCATCGATGGCTCGGAGATCGAGCGTGAGATAGCGCGATTTCATGATGCGGTTGAACAGGCTCGTGTGCGCCTGCGTACCCTTCGCGCAAAAGCCGAGGTGCAGGCGGGTCCCGAAGACGCACGTATCTTCGATGTGCAGCTTTCGATTCTCGACGATATTGATCTGACGAACCGCGTCACTGCTCTTGTCCGCCAGAACATCGGTGCGGAAAAGGCCTTTGATCTCGTCCTGCTGGAGTTGCGCCAGCACTTTGCGCGGCATAGCGCACCAATGCTGCGTGAGAAGGTGGGTGACCTGATGGACGTGCACATACGAGTACTGTCCATCCTGCTCGATCTGCCTGATCACGACCCGGTGGACGTCCCGCGTGGCGCCAACGCCATTCTGGTAACACACGACCTGACGCCGTCCCTTACGCTGCAGCTCGACCGCGCATGCATTGCCGCCGTTGCCACCGAGGCTGGTACGGCAACCGCCCATGTGGCCATCCTGGCGCGCTCTATGGGGCTTCCGGCAGTGGTCGGTCTGCGCAATGCGCTCTCGGCGCTGCGCGGTGGTCAACCGGCCATTCTCGACGGAACCGACGGCACGCTCGTCGTCAACCCGAGCGAGACGGAGATAGACGATGCACGTCGCCGTATTGCGGAAGCGGAAGGGCAGGCACCGGTACTGCGTGAACTGGCGCTGAGCGATGCCGTGACGCGTGATGCTACCTGGGTGGTTCTGCGAAACAACGTGGATATTCCCGAAGAGGCGGAGCCTGCAGCAGGCAGTGGCGCCGACGGGGTGGGACTGATGCGTACGGAATTCCTCGTGGTGGGACGGGCGAGCATGCCTGATGAGGACGAGCAGTACCGCAACTACTCGCGTGTTGTCCAGGCATTCGGTGGACGCCCGGTCGTAATACGAACATACGATGTCGGCGGGGACAAGCTGCCTGTGGGTGGATTCCCTGCTGAGGCCAATCCCTTCCTGGGCTGGCGGGCAATCCGCATGTGTCTCGACGAACGTGATCTGTTCAAGGTGCAGCTCCGCGCATTAATGCGTGCCGCCTCGCACGGCGACCTGCGCGTAATGCTGCCGCTCATCGTGACCGTGGACGAGGTGCGCGAGACCAGA
This sequence comes from uncultured Gemmatimonas sp., assembly GCA_964431565.1. GTDB lineage: Bacteria > Gemmatimonadota > Gemmatimonadetes > Gemmatimonadales > Gemmatimonadaceae > Gemmatimonas. The sequence continues at coordinate 1,769 of CAYSKN010000004.1, read as the reverse complement.
CAGTTGCTCGAGGAGGCTGCTGCTGAACTCTCTGCTCGTCGGGTACCCTTCCGGGACGACGTACCGCTGGGGGTAATGGTAGAGACCCCGGCCGCGGCGGTAGCATGTGATACACTCGTGCGTGATGTCGATTTCTTCAGCATCGGGTCGAATGACCTGGTGCAGTACACGCTTGCCGTCGATCGCGGCAACGCCAATCTGGCACCCCGTTTCACGCCATTCCATCCGGCCGTTCTCCGGTTGATGTCGCAGGTGCAGGCCACCGGTGCGGCCCACGGGATCGATGTTTGCGTGTGTGGGGAGATGGCTTCACAGCCGCTGGGGGTGTTCGCCCTTATCGGGCTCGGTCTTCGTGAACTGAGCGTGGCACCGAGGGCAGTAGCCGATGTCAAGCGTGTCGTGCGCGGCATTCGTGCAGAAGTGGCAGCCGACGCTGCCCGGGCGGCGATGCAGGCTGGAACGGCACGTGAGGCTGAGACACTGCTCCGTCGTCGGTTGCGCGCTGAGATGGAGCGCTAATACCCTTCGGGCGTGACTGAGCACCTGCATGCGGTCATCACATAAACTTCAACCCAGGGACTGTCGTGGCTGATCGCCATCTTTTTACATCCGAATCCGTCACCGAAGGCCACCCAGACAAGATCGCTGATCAGATCTCCGACGCTGTTCTCGATGCCATTCTGGTCGAGGATCCCAGGGCGCGTGTTGCATGCGAGACTCTGGTTACGACGGGTCTTGCCGTGATCGCAGGCGAGATCACTACCTCTGCCTACGTGAATCTGCCGGACATCGTCCGGAACACCATTGATGCGATAGGCTACAACGACGCGGCATTTGGATTTGATGCGAAGACGTGCGCAGTGATGAGCTCGATCGACAGTCAGTCGCCCGATATTGCACAGGGAGTTGATACAGGCGGCGCGGGCGATCAAGGCATGATGTTCGGCTACGCTACGGATGAGACGCCGGAGCTCATGCCGCTTCCCATAACCCTGGCCCATGGTTTGACCCATCGCCTGTCGGTGCTTCGGAAGAATGGCACCCTCCCATGGCTGCGTCCCGACGGCAAGGCGCAGGTGAGTGTCGTCTATGAGGATGGTCAGCCGGTGACCGTGGATACTGTGGTCGTCTCCACTCAACATGATGAGGGAGTGAAGAACACAATGCTGAGGCGGGCCATCCTTGATGAGGTTATTCACGCCGTGATCCCGCAGGAACTGATCGGACGGCGCTTCCGCACGCACATAAACCCCACAGGTCGCTTTGTCATCGGCGGTCCAATGGGTGACACCGGCCTGACCGGACGCAAGATCATCGTGGACACCTACGGTGGCATGGGGCGACATGGCGGTGGTGCGTTCAGCGGCAAGGATCCTTCAAAGGTCGATCGGTCTGCCTGCTATGCGGCCCGCTGGGTTGCCAAGAACATTGTTGCCGCGAAGCTGGCCCGTCGTTGCGAGGTGCAGATCGCATACGCCATCGGGATCGCAAGACCTGTGTCCGTTTTTGTGCACACGTTCGGAACGGGTACGGTACCCGACGGGACAATTGAAACGGCTGTGCTCGATGTCTTCGACCTGACACCGACTGGCATTACCTCTGCGCTCAATCTTCGCAAGCCTATATATCAGGCCACAGCCGCCTATGGTCACTTCGGTCGCAGGCCTGAGAAGATCGGCTCGGGGCGTGATGTGCGTACCCATTTCACTTGGGAGCGAACCGATCGGGTGGCGGCACTCAGGAGGGCGATCCGCTGAGGGCTCCCGGAG
>CAYSKN010000003.1:37325-37575 GCA_964431565.1 uncultured Gemmatimonas sp. | reverse complement strand
TTTGTGCTGCTGCCCTCGCTGAAGACGTTCACGAATTTCGCTTCAAGGAACGTCGAAAAACCCGAAAGCTGAAACTTGAGACCGCCACCCACCTGTATGCCGAGGTCGGTGTTGCCTTCCGAGCTGCCCTGAGTGGCCCCGAGCTTGTAAGTACTCTTGGAGTTGAACAGCCCGATCCCGCCAAGAACGTAAGGCTTCATCATTCCCGAGGTAGAAACGTCGATCACCGCGTTGCCGACACGGCCCAGTG
>CAYSKN010000003.1:0-37315 GCA_964431565.1 uncultured Gemmatimonas sp. | reverse complement strand
GACCGCATGCTCACGCTACTTGAAGCCTTTGCGTTCCACTTGTCGAAGCTCACGTCACCTCTCAGGCCGAATGCCTTCAGAGCAGCCGGCTTGAGGTACACATGTCCGGCCACATCGAAGCCCGCATCGACCCCATCACCAAAGTCACCCATGGGCAGCGAGAGACCACCGCTGACACCGACTGACAACGGCTTATCAGAGGTGCCCTGCGCAGAAAGCATTGCCGGTGTGGCAAATGCTGCAACGAACGCAAATAACCGGAGCGTGCGGTTCATAAGTTCTCCATATCAAGGTGGTCCCTGCGTTGATCGTCCTGCCAGCCACAGGTCCCGCCAGATACACAGCCATAATACCAGCCAGCGGTACCGGGCGCTTCGGGTATAATCACCATATGCAGACGGGACGTCACAGGAACTTGGGGGGGACTGCGGGAACTTGCTAGCTTTCCCTCGTACCCTCATCAAGGCCCAAAGATCGTGTCTCCCATCATTGCCTTTGCCGCACGCCGACCCACCGTCACCGTACGGGCTCGCGGCGTTCCGATCGGGTCTGGATCGCCTGTCGTGGTACAATCGATGACCAACACGGATACCGCCGATGCTGAGGCCACATCCGATCAGGTCGCGGCTCTCTTTGAGGCAGGCTCCCAGATGGTCCGTATCACTGTCAATAACGATCAGGCAGCAGGTGCAGTACCGGAAATTCGTGAGCGTCTCGCCGATCGTGGGCTTGATGTCCCCCTTATCGGAGACTTTCACTACAACGGACATCTGCTGCTCACACGTCACCCCGAAACTGCCCGTGCGCTCGACAAATACCGGATAAATCCGGGCAACGTAGGATCGAAGCATCGCGATGCAAACTTCACAACCATCGCCCAGGTAGCCATCGACAATGACAAGCCTGTTCGCATTGGCGTGAACTGGGGATCACTCGATCAGGATCTCCTCACGCAGATGATGGATGCCAATGCTGCAGCCGCTTCACCGGGCGATGCAGCCGATGTATACATGGAGGCCATGCTGGAGAGTGCGCTCCGCTCGGCTACCCTAGCGGAGGAAGTCGGGCTCGCTCATGATCGGATTATCGTCAGCGCCAAGATCTCAAGCGTGCCGGACCTGGTGGAATGCTACCGACGGCTGGCCGCCCGCTGTGACTACCCGCTCCATCTCGGCCTCACCGAGGCCGGTATGGGCAATAAGGGCATCGTTGCATCCACGGCAGCGCTGTCTATCCTGCTTGCGGAAGGTATCGGTGACACCATCAGGGTATCGCTGACGCCAAGACCCGGCGGGGACCGTCGTGAGGAGGTACGGGTAGCCCAGCAGATTCTTCAATCGCTCGGACTGCGCTCCTTTGCACCACAGGTTACTGCATGTCCGGGCTGTGGTCGGACCACCAGTGCGTTCTTCCAGCACATGGCGGAAGACATTCAGCACTACCTCGAGGAACAGATGCCAGCCTGGCGGAAGTCCTATCCTGGTGTGGTAGAGATGAAGGTGGCAGTGATGGGTTGTGTGGTTAATGGGCCCGGTGAATCGAAGCATGCAAACATCGGAATCTCCCTGCCAGGCACATTCGAAGAGCCGACGGCACCGGTGTACGTGGACGGGAAACTTTTCACGACTCTGAGAGGCGAAAATGTCGTTCGGGAATTCCTGATCATCGTAAACGACTACGTCGAACGTACATACGAAGGAACGTTGCCGACGGTGTAATCGGACCAAGGCGGTTTCATCAATGGCGACTACAGGCGGTCATGCCTTCTCGAGTGCGTTGGCGGCGTGCTCCAGCTCTTCGACGATGGGAGCATCAAAACCGATGTCACGAAGACGATCGGCAACCAACCTATACCATCTTACCGTTCCTTCGCGGCCAGCGGCAAACCTGCCCCACACAGTCTCGGGAAAGGCAGTGCGGCTGAGGTCAGAGAGAATGGAGTTGGCGTTGTGTACCTTATCGGCCGCGCATACCCACAGCGCGTCACGACTGGCGCTGCCCAGACGACGGAGATAGTCCTTCTTTCGTTCATCCCAGGATAGCTCGACTCCATCCTCATCCGTTCGCCTCTGAGTGACAGACATAACCGTGTCAAGAACGGTCATTCCGAATTTCCGTCCAATCCGTTCGCCAAGCGACTCACGGGTGAGCCCGTCACGCACGCAATCCTCGATGACATCATGAAGTACACCGGCTACGATGATCTCCTCGGAGCAACCGTATCGCGTGAGAATAACGGCCACGTTTGCCGGATGAGTGAGATAGGGAAGGCGTGTTCCCTTGCGTACCTGCTGGTCGTGATGCTTCGCAGCAAAGGCGAATGCATGATTGATACGGTCTGAATACCCGGTCATGACCTGATCAATGAGAATGGCGACGGAATATCGCTAGCTTCAGGCGGGCGTGGGAACATACGTCTTTCCTGCGAACCAGGCCACCATCCCCACAACGCCCCGTTCATCCTGCTCGTCAAATCTATCTGGTTGGGCGGAGTCAATATCAAGTACGGCAAGCAAGGCACCATAAGCATCGAATACGGGAACAACCATTTCGCTGCGTGAACCTGCGTCGCACGTGATATGTCCCGGAAAAGTGAGAACATCTGGTACGATCACCGTTCGACGCTCGGCGGCAGCGGTACCGCACACGCCCCTGCCGAACTCAATCTCCTGACAGCCAAGTGATCCCTGATAGGGGCCCACACGCAGCAACCATTCCGGCTCCACCACCCGGTAGAAACCCGTCCAGAGATGGCCGAAAGAATGATGGAGAAGTGCGCTGATCGTTGCCATGCCAGCGATGACATCGTTGCTGCCCTCAAGCACCGAATACTGTATGGCAAGCAACCGGGAGTACGCCTCTTCGCGGGCAACAAACCGGAGGTCGGGAATGACGGGTTCCATTATGTCTGCGTGGTTCGTGACCAGGTAATGATATTCTGATATCCCGGCACTGATACAGCGCCTGCCCTGTAATGGTACGGCTGCAGCGCCAGCATTCCCCATCGCCCAGGATGGCAAACTAGCGAAGTGGTCCGATGGCACCCAGCAAACGCAGGTGAAGCACGGCCAGGGCGGTCCCCTGCACGATGATGGCAAGGCCCGCGCCAATACCTCCAAGGCGCGTGCCCCAACGCCAGCCGGTGATGAGAAGTACCGTGCCAACCGCAGCATATCCGACGTCAAGGCCGACATTCAGCCACATGAAACTCAGCAGTTCCTGCACACCGCCGTAGTCCCTCACATGAATGGCGCGCCAGCTCCTAAGAGAGAACAGTACCACGATCGCACCCCACGCTGCCGTTTGAATGGCAAAGTGCCGCAAGATACCCGCTGTTGAGCGGCGCCATTTCAGCCACATCAGCAGCATTGCGCCGGTCAGGATTGAGATGGCCCCCCAGAGCATCAGACGGTACACGTGTCCCCGCTCAAGCATCAATAGTGTGTCTGCCCACATGTCCTGAGACTAGTTGACTAGCGCATGCCCGACCAGCGGCGAGCGGGAAGCGCCGCAAACGCTGTTGCCCGAGTGCGATCGGAAGAGAACCAGAATGACCGATGAGGTGTTGCGGTACAGAATATTCTCGATGTTGACCTCCCTGGACGACGAAGGGGCTGGCGTTCAGCGCCAGCCCCCACAGTCCTGCAGAACCTGCAACTCTTGTTACTTGATCGTGACGTGACCGATCATGTTCATGGCAAGATGCGGAGTGCAGTTGAACTCATAGGTACCAGCCGGGACGCCAGCAAACGAAATCGTGTAGGACTCGCCTGCATTGAGAAGCATCTTGCCAGAAAGTTCACCCATCTGTTCGGGCATGTTCGCTGCCAGCACCGACTTGACCTCAGGAGTCAGCTTGGACGGATCGAACGCCACGTTGTGCGGGGCACCGCTCACCATTACAAACTTGATACCATCACCAGCAGCGATCGTGATTTCGGCGGGCTCGAAACGATAGCCCTTCTCATCGCCCAACATCTTGATTTCATGGGTTGTACCCGTGATCGGGGCTGCACTTGCAGCAGCGGCCGCTGCCGGTGCCTCAGCAGCAGCCGGAGCAGACGCAGACGTTGAGTCTGCTGTAGCCGTATCACCACCACCACAGGCGCCAAGCATTATCGCCGCGCCAGTCACCATTGCAAAGCCGAGAAACCGCATGTCGAGAGGCCTCCAGAGCCTGTTCGAATTATTACCGTTCCACAGGATGTCTTCCTGTGCCCACAGAGCCCTGCGAGCCTTGCGAAGATATTCACAAACTCTCCGGACGCCAAGTCCCCTCTTCATCCGCACGCCCAACGGTATGGGACAGGAGAAACCCGCTATTGGTTGATAATGCATTCTCAATTTGATTGATGGCGGTTTGTGATGATATTCTGCCCCGTCCAGATACATCGATATCATCTCCTCATTCTGGATTACGGTATGATCGTGATTCCCGCACTGACTCTGAATGGCGGACGGTGCACACCGATCACTTCTGGCACGAGTGGGCGGGAACCCGCATGCCCGGAAGATCCGCTATCCGTGGCACGCGACTGGGTACAACTGGGGTTCAACCGGCTACACATCGCCGATCTCGACACCGGCCCGACGAACAATGACAATGTGGACGTGATCCGCAACGTCCTGAGGGAGATCACGGCTCATATCCAGGTTGAAGGCAGTCTGTGTGACGAGGATCGGATCGAAACCGTGCTTGATGACGGAGCCACATTGGCGGTGCTGGGTGAGCGTGCTGTTTCCGACGAGGCCTGGCTGGAGGAAATGACGCTGAGGTATCCACACAGACTGATCGTTACTGTCGAAGGGCATGATGGCAGGTTGATCCTCGGGAGTTCAACAGCAAACGGAACTCAGGGAGTCATCGACTTCGTCCGGGATCATCATCACCTGCCACTGGCTGGTCTGATGGTGAACGACCTGACCACTGTCATCGGCAAGGGAAGCTCCGCACGGGAGACCCGTCTCTCGCTGATGGAAGACATCGTTGAGATGAGCCCGTGGCAGGTCCTTGCATCAGGTATTTTCTCCGATGGCGACGATCTGCTGGAACTAAGACGTCGCGGCGTAGGCGGCGTGATACTGAATGCGATGCCCTCTACCGGACCGCTCAGTGCCCACAGGCTGATCGAGGGGTTCGGTGGCTGACGCACGTCAGCGTGACGTGATCCGGCCGAGCGTCCGATACAGGAATTCAGCCGCCCAGCCCAGAGCCTCCAGAGGTACGCGTTCATCATCACCGTGCATTCGCAACTCGTCCGCTTCCTCAAGCGGCATGGGCAGTATGCCGTAAACCGGAATCCCCCGTGCACGCAACACCGCGCCATCGGTCGCTCCTGTACTCATGAAGGGAATGACCATAGCCCCGGGTGCCATCATCAGAGCCGTCTCCTCCATGGCCCGATAGAGTGTGCTATCCAGTGGCGACACCGGCGGTGAAATGCGCGGTGCTCCATTGAGGGTGAACGTCACCCGCGGCTCGTCTGCAACACGATTGAATGCGTCCACCAGCGCCACTATATCGTCACCCGGAATAACGCGCACATTTAGTGTGGCACTGGCCGTTGAAGGAATAACATTGCTGCGGATGCCGGCCTTGAGGATGGTGAGTGCCTGGCCGCTTCGCAGGATGGCGCTGTGCAGCGGGTCTCGCGACACCACTGCGGCTGCCGCATTCACCGTCCGTTCTGCCGCGTCAGGTTCTGATAACAGCATCATCGCTGTCTTCATCTCCGGATCTCTCTCGATGGTCGCCAGGCCCGCGAAATAAAGACGCGTCGTCTCATTGAGCAACACAGGTGCCTTCCACGCATGTACTCGCCCAACGGCACGGGCAAGTGCGGCCAGCGCATTATCCGGCAGAGGTATGGAGGCATGTCCGCCGGGACCGGTGGCAGTGGCAATTACGGAGTAAGGTACCTTTTCCGTGGTCTGGATACTTACCGAAACAATATGTCCGTCGACCATGCGTATCCGGCCTCCTTCATTCACTGCGAACTCGACGTCACTGATAAGCCCGAAGTGTGTGTCAACCACCTCGTCTATGCCGATACGTGGGCCGCCCTCTTCAGCAGCCGTGGCCAGGAAGACGATATCCCGGTCAAGGTCTTCACGACGCGAGGCCAACTGTTCAAGAGCAACAATCGCAGCAGCAAGCATTCCCTTGTCGTCGATCGCACCACGGCCATGGAGGTACTGCACTCCGCCATCTGCTACTGTGGTGGCCATGAAAGGTCTCGTCTTCCACCTGTCCTCCTCCACTCCCACGACATCCATGTGCCCCATGATCATTACGGGCGCCTTAGATGGCCTTTCAGCACGAAGCCGGGCGACAAAATTGGCCCGTCCGTCGCCAACCGGGAGGACTTGTCGCTCCATACCGGGGAGGTCGCTCAGTACCTGATTCAGGTAATTTGCGACGATCAGTTCCCTGCCGGGAGGATTTCGTGTATCCAGCGCGATGAGCATCGCGAGATGCTTCACCGCGCTGTCCTGACTCCGCTGACGACAAAAACCTTCAGGTGCCGGCACCGCAACTGCCAATGGTGACGGTGTCTTCCCCACCTTTCCGGAGATGTCTGACCTGCGACTCATGCCATCATCCACCGCATCTCAGACATGATCGGCCGCACGTTTCAGATGCTGCTCCTGCCTCACTCCCACTCATGATTGGCGGGAGCATCAGAATTGCAGCAGAAGTGCAGGGGTAACGCGGGCAGGATCACCCACATATGCCCACCTCACCTTGGTCATGTACGTTTGCGCAGCACGCTGGATATCTTCCGGCGTCACCGAACGCAGTTCCTCCACGAAACGTGATGCAAGACGGAAATCCCCTCGATACAGTTCGGCCCTCGCAAGCATGTTGGCCTGATCTGCATTCGTCTCGTTATCGAGAAAGTAGGTGACGATGAACTGTTGAACGAGACGCTCGAGTCCTTCTGCTGTTATCGTGCCTTCCCGCAAGGCTCGGATCTGCTGCTGCATTATGACCAACACTTCGTCCGGCTGTGTGGTTGTTACGTAGAGCCCTCCCATCGAGAATGCACGGTCCACAAATGGTGCATTCACTGCGTAGGACAGATTACGTCGCTGACGTACCTCACCAAACAGGCGTCCCGACAACACCGCGCACGCCAGGCGAAGTGATGCGTAGTCCTGACTCGATGCATGTGGTCCGTGGAAATATCCCTGCAGATAGTTGGTGGGCAGGCGGCGCTCGGCAATCACATATGCGCCGGGGAGGTCGGCCGGTGGTGCAGGCAAGGCCCAGCTGTAGTTACCGCGTGGTAGTCGACCTATTGTTTCACGCACCAGACGTTCAACCCTGCCCCGTGAGACATTGCCCACCACCACAAGCATCATTCGCGATGTGACCATCTGACTGGACTGGTAGTCGCGCAGATCCTGAATACGCAGCGCACCGAGTGACTGCTCCGTACCGGTAGGTTCAAGTGCATAAGGGTGACCGGCAAATGCAATGCTGTCCGAGAGGTAGTCAAGCAACGCGTCGGGGCTGCCCTTCCGCTGACTCACAGCCGTCAGGAACTGCCCGCGTACGAGTTCCACCTCCGCCGAATCAAGTCGCGGTGCCGCGATACGATCGGCAAGAATCGCCCATGTGCTGTCCAGGTTGGCAGTGGTGGCGCGCAGACCCACCGTTGTCCAGTCCACCCCCCCACTGACACCAATCACACTGCCCATCCGTGCCATCCTGCTACGAAGAACGTCGCGTGGATACTTCCGCGTGCCATGTTCGCTTGACTCCAGCAGCAGCAGCTCGATACCCTGCGTGGCCGGGGTGAGCTGCCTGACGCCTCCCAGCAGATACAGATTGGCCGCCACAACGTTATTGGCCGTGACCTGACGGAGTATCACTGGTATTCCGCTCACCTCGAACTTCATGGTGAGCGAGTCTTCGTCGATCAGCACCTCTCGCTGTTGTCTCCCGGGGTATCCGGCGGAGGGATCGGCAAAGTGAGCCGCATTTCTCAGCACGGAAAGCGGAGCAATCGCCTGGGCGTCCATCGACATGGGCGCCAGCGCTGAAAGCTGCGTGAGGCCGGATGAAGCAGTCACGGCAAGTGCCAGCAGTGAGCGCAATGCCGGTTTTATCACCGCACCGTTCATGGGCGCCCCACCGGGTCTGCAGACGGGTTCAGCAGTTCCCGTTCGGTAAGGCCAATCGCGCGCCGTGCTGCGGCTGACAGTAGCACGTTGGTGACACGATGCTTGCCTGCAATGTACGTCTTCGTGTACCCCATGAGATCCGTGATACGCTGCTGCGCCATCTGGTCAGTGTACCCCATAAAGTAGTCCAGACTGGCCACGCTCCACCAGAAGCCAATCGTATGTGCTATCTCCGAGGCTTTCTCAATGCCGAACGCACTGGACACAGCGCGTTGTGCCTTCACAGCCTCAAGCTCACCTGGCGTGATGTAGGTCGGATCCGTAAACCGCCCGATCTCCCTTTCCAGCGCGGCCACGGCCGCACGAAACCTCTCGGGCGTGGTCTGGCCACTGATTGAGATGGGACCAACATGATTCAGTGTATAGTAGTTCACCATCACGCTCTGCCAGAGGCCCGTATCAACGAGACTCCTCTGGAACGTCGAACCCGGGGTATTGAGAACGTCACTGAACACGTCTGCGGCATATGTGGCGCCAGGGTCCCTTCCTACACTTGGCCCCTGCCACTGGATGAGAACACCGACCACGTTGATCGGTTCTTCGCTGATCTGCGCCTTGTTGCCGTCGAGTGGCGGAATGGGCGGTATCGGATCCAGCCTGAACGGATCCTCACCTCTGGACCAGTTGCCGAATATCTGTTCGGCAAGCTCGAAGATGCGGCCAGGATCAACATCCCCCGTGACTATCAATGCACAGTTGTTGGGGATGTAGTACCTGTGCTGGATCTCCCTCATCTGGGCAGCAGTGACTTTGGCAATGACATCACGATCGCCAATGGTATTCTTGCGGCTGAACTGGCCAGGATACAGAAGCTCGGTGGCCTTCTGCTGGAAGTCGAATCCGGGCTGCGCCTCGTTCCGGTCGTACTCACCAAGTACAACTTCCTTCTCGCTCGCCAGCTCGTCTTCACGGAACAAAGGGCTGATGAGTGCGCTGGCCAGGAGACGCAGACCGCCTGCCACCGAATCCGCAGGCAGTGTAAGGAAGTAATTGACACGCTCTTCCTGTGTTGAACCATTGAATACCGCCCCCAGCTCTCCGGCACGCTCCACGAAAGCCTCGGCGTCGGGGAGAGCCTTGTTGGCCTTGAAGAACATGTGTTCGTACATGTGTGCCAATCCGGCAAACTCCGGCGACTGTGTGAATGCACCATTACGCACGTCAATCTCGACGGTTGCTATTGGTACACCGTGGTTCTCCACCACTATCACCTCCATGCCGTTGGGCAGGGTCTGCCGTCGGAGAACCCTCTCGAGGTCAGCACGTGACTGTGCCGCAAGTGGCCGCACCAACCCGCTATTGCTGGAAAGAACGGTCAGCGCTGCAACGAGCCACCAGCGCATGAGGTAAACATATCGCTGTATTCGGAGGGCAGACTCTGGCATTCGATGACCTTGGTGAGGATCTTTATGCGATGCCTGACCCAGTGCTGACATCGCTTGCAAGCCCGGACTGCACGACTCCCGCCATAATCGAGATGCTTGCAATTGATCTCGATCCGACACGACTGCATGTGAGTGTACCGCTGGCTCCCTACACCACCTTCCGGATTGGAGGTCCGGCTGATGTAATGTACGATGCTACGTCGGACGATGATCTCGCCACCGCCGTCCAGACGGCAAGAGCCAGGAATATTCCCTGGTTCGTTCTGGGAAGCGGCGCCAATATCCTCGTGGGCGATCGCGGGGTGCGCGGGCTCGTGATACGCAACCTGGCCCGTGATCACCACCTTGCCGATAACGGCGTTCTCCGCGCCGGTAGTGGGACCGTGATGCAGGACCTGGTGCTCACAACCGTGCGTGCCGGATTCTCGGGACTGGAGCACTTCATCGGCATTCCAGGTACCATTGGCGGTGCTCTCTGGCAAAACCTGCATTTCCTCTCACCCGCGCCTGCACGCGATCGCACTGTATTCATCAGCGAAGTATTCTCCTCGTGCGAGATCCTTGACGAAGCCGGAGATCGCCGCGTTGTCGACGCTGGGTATGTGAGGTTCGGCTATGATGACACCATCTTTCATCATCAGCGCGATGTCGTTCTGAGCGCAACATTCAGACTCACACCGGAAGATCCGGCGACCCTGCATCGTATCCTGCAGGAAAACCTGGCATGGAGAGGGTCAAGACATCCCTGGCTGCAGATACATCCCAGCGCAGGGTCCATCTTCAGAAAAATTGAGGGTGTCGGCGCCGGACGCCTGATCGATCAGTGCGGACTCAAAGGTCATCGGGCAGGCGACGCGCAAATTTCCCACATTCACGCCAACATCATCGTGAATCTCGGCAACGCTACGGCGGCCGACGTATGCACACTGATACGCGATGCGCAAAATGCGGTTCGTGAGCGATTTGGTTACCACCTCGATCCTGAGATCTGCTTCATAGGCGAGTTCTAGCCGGACTCCCCGCATGGCGGGTCCGGAAGGTGGCACCTTCGTCGTTTGCGCTATCGCAGCGCTGCCCGGTTTTCTCCGGACTCTGCTATCTCAACCGGCCGTGAGACACTTCGACACAACCTCTCTCCCGAGCGGCAATAGCTTGTGTGCAGGGTTGCCCTGAGTGGAAGCACGGCGCGTGACAATGCAAGCGTTATATCACCGATGAAATAGGCACTGTCAGGCGTGACTGCCATGCCGCTGAATGTGCGCCTGTTTCCATCGATCGTCTCGAGAACCGGTGGCTGCAGTGCATTGATCGAGTCACCCGAAGCAGGCTCCATCACCAGCACCACCAGATCACCGCTGAAGTCAGCCCGTATACCCGGCCCTTCATCACGCACGAGCGCGTTGCGTTGAATGACACTCGTGAATGCCGTACCGAGGAGTGTGTTCCTGCCTTCCCATATGCCACGACGACTCGATCCAGCCTCGGACGCATCACGTTTGCTGTCGCAAGCCGCAAGCAACAGGACGACCGTCAATAATGCGCCATGAAGTGAGCGTTGGGCTGGTGCCATCATCACAATATACCACTCAAATCAGACTGGGCTGTCGAAAATTCGTTTGTGTCACACCATGAGCCAGCACGAACGACTACTGGCGAGCTGGTTCCACCGTCCAGCGGATCAATGGGCGGCAACCGCTGACGGAAGCAGGATCGCGTAAAGAACGTCATGAACAGGAGTCGACACAGTATACTGACGCGCCAGTCGCACAACCGCTGCTGTCTGCGCATCAAACTCACTGGGGCGACCGGCAATCAGATCACGCGCCATTGAGGTGAATTCGGTGGGAGGCATGCCATCATATAGCTTCCACACACCAGCCTTTGCGTCCTCCGGCCAGTTCACGCCAGCTGATCTCCCAACCGCCATCAATTCATCAAGCACCGCGTCCACCAGAGCACGCGTCTCCGGAATAGACCGCACCACACCGAACGGCTTGCGCGTCGCTGCACCCACTGCACCCATCGGCTCAATGAACAGGAACTTCTCCCATGAAGCAACGGCCATGTCTTCCTGGATCTTTACTCTGATCCCGGCAGCGCTGATGGCAGCTGCTACCGCAGGAATCCCTGCGGCAACGATGGATGCCGTAGCACCCGCCCGTACACCAAACTCCAGTATCGGGGTCAGCGCCATGTGGCGGATGTGACCCGGGGCTGTCTGCTCGGCGACCACCCGGCACAATCCTTCCATGATGTGGTCCGGGCCAAGCACCGCGGCCAGCTGTGAGCTCGCCTCCACGCCGTTCTGCAACGGAATGACCATCGTGGTCTTGCCTATGAGCGCACGCATCGAGGCTGCCACCCCGGACACCTGCGTGGCCTTCACACCCACAAGAACCACATCCACAAAACCGACTTCTGAGGGATCATCCGTGACGTGCACAGACTGAAGGTGGATATTGCCCTCCACGCTGTCGACCTTGAGACCTCCCGCTTCAAGTGCATCGCGGGTGGCGCCGCGAGCAATAAACCACACGTCATGACCCGCCCGGGCAAGTCTGGCACCAAACACCCCTCCCACGGCCCCGACACCAAACACGGCCACGCGCAGACGCGTGGCCGTGTTTGTGCTGCTCATGGCTTCCCCAAATTGAAACCCACGATCTGCGCATCAGTGTTGTGCCCCATGCGGAAGCCCACCATGCCATCTGTGCTCTTGAGCTTACCCGCTGTTACCAGGTCAGCCTTGCTGTAACTGGCGACCTCGGTCCCGTTGATAATGCAGGATACCTTGTCACCCTTGACCTGCATGGCAATTTCCTGCGTAACCGGCTTGCCCTTGGCCTCTGCCTTGTGCACTGCAGCGTTCGGACCTCCACGTGGCCCATTCATCTGGAAAGGCTGAGGGCCGAACCCGCGCACGATGAAGGTGCCGTTGCCATAAGCCGCGCAATAGAGGAGCGACCCCTTGTCGGTTCCTAGGTCATTGCCCGCAATCACAATTCCGTATGGATGCGGATGGGAGTTGTTGAGTCCCATGTACTCGCGCTCCGTGAATGTGGCCCGCACGACGTAGTCACCTTTACCGACCATGGTCGGGTTCCAGTAGGTGATGGCCGGGCCAGTGGTCGCATGCATGCCACCCGACGCGTTGACGAATCGTGCGCTGTCAACGGTAAGACCAGCCTTGGCCTCCTGATCGTCAACCTTCCCCTTCCAACCCTGAACCTGAATGCCACCCTTCACTGCAACGGTCTGATCCTGTGCGTGAACCGACTGTGGTACGACCACCAAGGCGAGAGCCCCAGCAAGAAACGCACCAGCACCCTTCGCGAGACGCATCATCCTGACAACTCCTGAATATGGAAATAGTGAGCCGGGCTGATCCGGCGGCCTTGGTGTACCCCTCGACCACTGCGCGGTAACATCCGCCGGTGGCTGGGATCCGGCCGGGCGTTCGGCGGAATGGATGGATACACCATCAGGCCCTAATGTTTGCGCTGTGAAAGTTGAAGCGATAGATGGATGTGCCGGACGTCACAATCGTCCGGATCTATCAATCCTGCATTGACTTCGAACCGTCCAGGACAATCCGGCGGCAGGTCCGGTTCGGTTCGGTTCAGGCGAACGGGCGCCTCACCGGCACATCTACTCCTTGCCACCTCCCACCGACAACTGAGGAACACCCGTTGTCATACCACCCCGCAAGAGACCTGTTGCCGAATAAACCGCCAGCTTTTCACGCGTGTCAATAATGTCGAGGTTGCGCATCGTGAGCTGTCCAATCCGGTCGAGCGGTGAGAAATATTCCTGTCCCCTCTCCATGGTTAGCCGTTCGGGCTTGTAGGTGAGATTGGGGCTCCTCGTATCCATGATCGAGTAGTCATTGCCCCGGCGCAGCTCTATGGTGACCTCACCCGTCACCGCACGCGCAACCCATCGCTGAGCCGACTCACGCAGCATGAGCGACTGCGGGTCCAGCCAGCGTCCTTGGTATAACAGCCGGCCCAACTTACGCCCGTTGATACGATACTGCTCAATGGTGTCCTCGTTGTGAATTCCCGTCACCAGCCTCTCATAAGCAATGAACAGGAGGGCAAGCCCGGGAGCTTCATAAATTCCGCGGCTCTTTGCTTCTATGATGCGGTTCTCGATCTGATCGGACATGCCAAGACCATGACGTCCGGCAATGGCATTGGCCTCGGTAAACAGATCCAGTGCACTCCCGAACTCTCGCCCGTTGAGTGCGACTGGATAGCCCTCCACAAAACGGATGCTCACTGTCTCTCGGGCAATCCTCACATCATCACTCCAGAAGGCCACCCCCATTATCGGTTCGACGATGTGCATCCCCTTGTTCAGGAACTCCAGGTCCTTCGCCTCGTGGGTGGCCCCGAGGATGTTGGAATCGGTGGAATAAGCCTTCTCCACCGACATCCGGTACTCGAAGCCCGACCGCAGGAGATACTCTGCCATCTCTGTACGCCCACCGAGTTCATCGATGAACTGCTGATCCAGCCATGGCTTGTAGATGCGCAGGTTCGGATTCGTAAGCAGCCCGTATCTGTAAAACCGCTCAATGTCATTTCCCTTAAACGTGCTGCCATCGCCCCAGATGTTGACATCGTCCTCCCGCATGGCTGCCACCAGCATCGTGCCTGTAACAGCCCGACCGAGCGGGGTGGTATTGAAGTACGTCTGTCCCGCCGTGCTCACATGAAACGCTCCGCATTGGAGAGCCGCAAGACCCTCCGCCACGAGCTGTGAGCGACATTCTATCAGGCGCGCGTTCTCTGCTCCGTATGCCATCGCCTTGCGCGGAATCTCTTCATAGTCCGTCTCATCAGGCTGACCGAGATTGGCCGTGTATGCGTACGGCACAGCCCCCTTCTCGCGCATCCAGTGGAGCGCAGCACTGGTATCAAGACCGCCGGAGAAGGCAATGCCGACCTTTTCGCCGACAGGAAGACGCTGTAGGATGTTGGCCACTGGAGAATCTCTTACGTTCAGGTTCTTCGCTGGAGAATCCTGAAAGCTAGCAGACGATGCAATCGGACGGGGACGGACGGCTGGCGGGAGCTCACTTGAGTCCGCAGTGATCTCCATATTCTTTGCTCAAATGACCGACATTCTTCGCGTGCCAGCACCGCTCGTAAGCACCGGATGGCTCGCCGGCAATCTGGGGAACCCGGCATTACGGATCCTCGATGCAAGCTGGTACATGCCCGGCACAGGCCGCGATGCCACGGGCGAATATGAGGCGGCGCATATTCCCGGCGCGGTATTTGCCGACATCGACTGGCTGAGTGTCGGGAACGCCCCCTACCCCCACACCCTGCCGGAGCACGATGTGATTGCCGCGCAGTTCGGCTCGCTGGGGATCGCCAATCGAAACGCCGTGGTTGTGTACGACGGCTCGGGGCACTTCTTCAGCGCACCACGAGTATGGTACATGCTTCGGGCACTCGGTCACAACAACGTGTCGGTGCTCAATGGCGGCTTAGTGCGCTGGCGCGCCGAGGGCCTCCCGGTGAACGACGGGATCGAGATGGCTGTGCCCACCAACCTGGAGCCACAACCTGACGGAACCCTATGGCGTGGCCTCGCTGAGATGAAGGCAAACGTCAGCTCCCGTATCGAACAGCTGGTGGATGCCCGCTCGCCAGGCCGCTTCACCGCATCAGAACCTGAACCCAGGGCAGGGGTCCGCGGTGGGCACATCCCGGGCGCGCGCAATGTGCACTATGCGGCGTTGGACGGAGACGATGGTCTCATGCTCTCACCGGACGCACTCCGAGCTCTCTTCGCCAAGTCACAGATACAACTCAATGCTCCGATAGTATGCAGCTGCGGCAGCGGGATCACTGCATGTGCTGTCGCGCTGGCCTTGGAAGTGGCCGGAGCCGCACGGGTTGCCGTGTACGATGGAAGCTGGACTGAATGGGGGAGTCAACCGGATACGCCAGTGGAGAGCGGAGACGTGTGACCACAAGGAGGAATAGCTTGGAACGCGCCATGATGCTCCGATTGAACTCCCCGCCGCCCGGACTGCTAGGCCAGAGCACTATCCACGCTGTAGCGTCCGGGGCCGATCAGGAGGATGACGAGAAAACACCCCAGATACAAGAACGGCAGCTCACCACTCCCCTGTCCGCTGAGCCTCGCGCCATGAGCAACCACAAAAGTTGTGGTAAGCGAGAGTACGAGAACCAGGGCCGCCCAGCGCGTCGCCAAACCTATGACCAGAAGCAATGCGCAGATGACCTCAGAAGTAACGGCCATGCCAACGGAAACACGTGGTCCCAGTCCGAAGGGATCGTAGAACTGCACGGTTTCCGCCGACAGCATACCGATCTTCATCCACCCGTGGAGATAGACAATCATGCCGGCCGCCCAGATTCGCAGTAGCAGCCGGGCGAGATCGTCTGCTGTGGGAACCGCTTCCATCGCAAGAAGGGCACGCATTCGTGACATGAGACTCTCACGGGGCAGGAGGGTGATCAAGGTGGTCGCAGCCCATCATCGGAGGCATAAGCGATGCCAGGAAAATCGGAGCGAATGGGGTGATATGCACCACTATCGTGCCTGGAGCAAGGGGCGGACCCAAGACGCTCTGGCCTGATGAATCACCCGACGCCAGCTTTCAGGGGTCATTGCTGCATGAATGTATCAGCAGGCTCTACACCATCCCCGTACCACTGATGATCCGGACCCTTGTCACTCGCGCACTGCCTGGTGCCGTCGTAGCCTCACTGGTTCTTTCACACGCTGCAAAGGCCCAACACGCTTTCGCGGAACCGGGGTCAACCTTCGATCTGTCCGTTCCCACCCCACAGGCGATCCTGGGGCATGAGCTCGGCAGCCGCTTCACCACCCACCGGCAGATCCTGCGCTACGTGGAACGCATTGCTGCTGTGAGCAGGCGCGTGAAAGTGGACACAGTGGCACGCACTTTCGAAGGTCGCGAGATGCTGCTGATCACCGTTTCCAGCGAGGCCAACATGGCACGGCTGGAGGAGATCAGGCGCGACGCGAAGCGGATCGCTGATCCGCGGGGAGCGGCGGCCGGTGAGATCGAGGCGGCGATCATGCGCACACCCAGCATAGTCTGGCTAGCACACTCGGTCCACGGCGGTGAGGGATCGGGAGTGGAGGCTGGTCTGGCGCTCCTCTACCAGCTCGCTGCCGGCACCGATGCAGATACCCGCCTCGCACTCGACAGCACGGTTATCCTGATCGACCCCAACCAAAATCCCGATGGCCGCGAAAGACACACACATGACATTGAACGCACCCGGAGCCCACTCGCTCTCGCAAGTGATCCCGGCACCCTCAACAATGTCGGCTCGTGGCCGGGGCCGCGTACGTCTCACTACTACTTCGATCTGAATCGCGACTGGTACACGCAGTCCCACCCTGAATCCCGGGGTCGCGTCCAGCAGTTCCTTTCCTGGATGCCTCACGTAGCGATCGATCTGCATGAACAAGGATCCAGTTCATCATTCTACTTCGCACCACCACGGGACCCGGATAACAAGAACAACCCCAAGCACCTATGGAAGTGGTTTGATATCTTCGCCGCTGCCCACGGCGCTGCGTTCGACTCTCATGGCTGGTCATACTTCCGACGTGAGGGTTACGACTCGTTCTACCCGGGTTATGGTGAAGGCTGGCCCATGCTCACTGGTGCCATAGGTATGCTCTTTGAAAGTGCATCAAGCGCCGGAGGCTCTGTAATGCGCACCGACGGCACACTTCGCACGCTCAAGCAGGCGGCGTGGGAGCACTTCGCCGCAGAGTGGGCCACTGTGCGCACATCAGCAAGGAGACGCACCGAGCTGATCAGTGACTATGCTGCAGCCCGTGCAGACGCGATCACCTCGCACGCAAAGGGTCCCATGCGGGGAGTAGCCTTTGCACGCGATCCGCAGGGCCGTGCCGACTCGCTGGTCGTCAGGCTTCGGGAAAATGGAATCGACGTACAGGTGGTCCGGAGAACCGCCACCTTGCCAGCAGCTACGTCCTACTACACCGGCAGGACTGAGGGCTTATCACTCAGGGACGGTGACTACGTTGTGGATTTTGCCCAGCCCCAGGGCCACCTGGCAAAAGCTTTGCTCGAGCCGGACGCTGCCCTCGACTCCGCGTTTATCAGATTCGAGCTCGAACTGCGACGCGTGGGCCAGCGCAATCGATTTTACGATGCAACAGCATGGTCACTTCCCATGACCTGGCGTCTCAACGCATGGACCATTCCAACGATACCCACCGGATTGGTTACAGCAAACGCGCCGACCCTTCCGCCGGTTTCCGTACCCCGTGCCACTTACGGCTATGCATTCGTACCGGGTAGCGAAGCAAGCATACGCATGCTTTCCGGTCTGCTGAACGACTCCGTACGCGTATGGTATGCACCAAACGGCTTCACATCACGCGGCGTAGCGTTTCCGAATGGTGCATTTGTGGTACGTGTGCAACCCAATGGCCCCAGTGTGCACGACATCGTTGCCCGTCGAGCCACCGAGAGCGGTGCCAACGTAACTCCGCTTGCCTCGGCCGGTGTGGACGAAGGCATTGACCTGGGCAGCAACTCCGTTTTCTTCATCAAGCGACCATCAGTTGCGCTGATCGGCGGACAATCGGTAAATGGTACGTCATTCGGGTTCGCCTGGTATGCCATGGATCAGCGTATCTCCTACCCGACTGCTCTCATTGATGCCGGTTTCATCGGCAGTGGCAATCTCGTGCAATTCACCACCATCATCATGCCCTCGGTGCAGGGAGCGGGATTCGAACGCGCGCTCGGTGACACCGGACGCCAGCGGCTTTCGGAATGGGTGCGTAATGGCGGCACACTGATAACACTCGAAGGTGCAAGCAGCTGGATTTCGCAGGAACGTGTGGGACTGGTTCGGACGCGTCTGCGTACCGATTCCACACGAGCCGACAGTGCTGGGGGTGCACCATTGCCAGCTGAACTGGCGGGTGTCATCGCACGAGCCACCATTGATACGCTCTCCCCGCTGAGTGCCGGTATTGACACGACCGAGATACCGGTGTTCGCCAACGGAGGTCAGGTGTTCACCATCCCGAAGGACCTGAAGGCAGGAGAAGCCATAGTGCGATTTGCAGCTGCTCCACGTGTCAGGCTTTCAGGTTATTTCTGGCCCGAGTCTGCCGACCGATTGGCGGGGTCGCCGTACCTGTGGACCGAACGTGTCGGGCGCGGTCGGGTCATACTCTTCGCTCATGACCCCGTATATCGCGATCAATTGCGCGGAACGCTACCACTGTTTGCCAATGCAGTACTCCTTGGAGGCAGTTACTAATGCGAAACGGAACACCGGCACCAACCTCGCCGAACACCCGCTCCAAAGGGTAACGGGCGGGTGTACCAACACTCTGGCCATACCCACCTAGAGGGACTCCCTGTAGGCTGTGGCGAACCTATGAGCGTCGTCTGCACGCAAGCCGCATATGCCCACGCGCAGCGAGTCCTGCACTGGAACCACGAACACATCCCGCTTCTGAAGACGGTCGCATACAGCGGGCGTATCGGTTACCGAGGCAAGAGTAATGAAGAATCCCCCCTCCCATACAACACCAGGTAAGCCTTCCGTCTTCAGTGCGTGATCCAGCGCTTGCGCACGTATGGTAAGCACCTTCCGCCAATGCGCGTGCTCCGACTCCAAGTGCTTTCTCGCGGTTTCATCCCTGCTGAATCGCACTAGCACACTCATGGGTGCGCGCGCACAATTGCTCCACAGACCGCGGCAGCTCGCGGCGAGTGCTGACTGAAGGGCCTTGTCCGACGACCATGGGAAAACCAGGGCACCAGCGCGTGAGCCATACAGTGTGAACGCTTTGCTGAGGCTCAGGCTCGCACCAACAAGCACGGAACCTTCCTTACCGAACGCTTCATACTCTGCCAGCGCTTCCTCCACCTCCTTGGTGTTGCGTGCATAGTCCAGATACGCCAGATCGAGCAACAGTGTTACCGGGCCCTGTGGAGCTAGGTCGCGCAGTACAGCCAGAAGAAGCTCACGGTCAGCCCGGGAAAGACCGCGTCCCGTGGGATTATGACATGGCTCGTTCAGCCACAGCAAGAGACGCCCTTGACTATCCAGTACATCACGTAGCGTCTGTTCCCAGGCGCCGATATCCAGATTTTCACCCGACGCCGGAAACGGAACCGTGGAAAGACCAACACTAGCTTCGTTTGCAATGATGGCATATGGGTCCCAGTAAGGCGCTGCCGTTACCACTGTCTGGCCGGGCTCCAGGAGATTACGAAGGCTCAGCGTCAGGGCACCTGATCCGCCCGGTGCTGCGGCTCCCACGCCACAGCCACTGAGGTCAGGCCAGCAGCGTTGCGCGAGAGCCAGCAGATACTCGGGATCGCCGGTGATCGGTGCATATGGGGCAATCTCCAAGGGCGTGAGCTGGCGCCACTGGGCCATCACACTCTCAAGCACCACCAGCCTGTGATTGTCGTCCACCAATGCACCGACAGTGGCATTTATCACACTGGCTCCACCAGCGGCTCGCTGCTGAGCGGCAGCGTTCAGGCGGAAGATCAGATCACCCGAAGGGACCTCAAGCCGGGACGGATGCAGATGTGAAGACATATCCGCAAGATAGCGCTTACCATGACTGTCCGAAGCTGATAAGGATCTTCCACGGAACGGCATGGTCGACGGCCCGCGTTCCTCCCACAAACACCCCGCCGCCGAAAAAGCGTACGCCAGCGGTCACGCTGGCCAGAATACGCCCGGTGGGACGCGATACAGGATCCGGTGCATCAACGGAGCCAGGTCTGGTAAATGCCAGTCGATCGGTTGCCGCTCGACCAGCAGCAGTGGGTGTATCAGTCCATCCGCTCTGGAGCCCGATGCTCAACCCCGGCGAAGGCGAAGGAAGCCAGATACGCCGGGTCATACGTATAGGCGCCTGCCAAAGTGGTGAGGTATACAAGAGACCTGCACGCAGCACTGCCGCTCGTGAACCGGCAAACTCCTTGTCCTCATAGCCCGGCAGATTCTGATACCTGCCAAGTTCAAAGAGCTGCTGGGCCGGAATACGATTACCCCAGACCTGCCCAACATCGGCGCGTCCCACTGCGACAATAGGGCCAATTGGACGTCGACCGCTGACCCGCGCTTCCATGCGTTGCCAGGACAGCGTACCATCGCCGCGCTCATAGCTCACGCGCGCACCCACTCCGGGTGCCACGAACTCGGCTGCGGCATCGGGATGCCATTCCACCAACAACGCACTCCGGACGTAACCCCCTGCATCGACGCCGCGATTGGGACGGTAGCGATCACCACCCAAAGGACTCCTCACATAGGCCGATGGACGATAGCGATCGTCAGCGACGCCAAGTGCACCCCTGATGATGGCGCTACGCGAGCCGACATTTCGGATCACCGCCAGCGTCGCACTCGAACGTGACACGTAGTCATAAGGATCGAGCGAAGCGAGGAACGCTCCCAGGGTGTTGCCCGAATCCAGCGGCACAGAAAAGTCATTGGTGTTATCGAGGGAGCGGCCGCCCCGCACCTCGAGAGTCCAGGGGCCGCGTGTCCGACTCACCTGCAGTCGTCCACGTACCGTGTGCTCCGCCCAGGCATATCCTGCATTCGAGCGAACCACCACGCCCGGCGCCCGGTCACGCAGTGCCCACTTCACACCGACGCCGGTATAGAGCCCCTCTACCCTGTTGAAATGAAGCACGTCGGATGCACGTGGCGCAGCCAAGTCGACACGGGACTTGCCCGTGGAACGCCAGCGGTCGGGAGCAATGTCGTCAAAGTCATCGGCGTGCATTTCCGACGAAAATGTGCCAATAGGTATTCGCCAGTCTCTGAAGCTGGTAAGCGCGTCCGCTGCTGCATACGTCAACGACCGACGTGCGGTAAGGCGAAGGGAGTCTGCCGCACCCAGCGTGTTGGTGGCCAGGACCGTGTCATTCACTTCCATATCAGTGAAACGGGACACGATACGGACCACTGCACGCCCGTCACCTATGAAGGGTAACATTGCCTGCAGTTCTATCCGCTGCCACGCGGGCAGCCAGTACTCACCCTGATGCTCAGCATTCTCGTATTCCACGAATCCAACCGCATCGCCAAGCGATGCAATAACACCACGCCTGGGACTGTTTTTCCGTACATAGTGCCCGCGCATACGCACCAACGTACCGCGCGAAGCATCCAGACCGATGTCACCCATGAACAGCACCACGTCCGCCGTGATATCTTCACGTGGCTCGACACGTACCTGCACAATCGGAATGACACGGTCACCCGAACGCATCGTCACCACGGTGTCACCTCCGCTGTATCGATAGTACCGGTTGCGGTCTGCCGCCAGCGGATGGACGGCGGGCAATGTGTCTGCGCCGTCACCACGCCCAACCTGTGCCCTGCCACGGGAGTCCGACCGCGTGTTTCCTGCCTGGGCTCGCACCCTCAGACGATTACCGTATAACGTCGGTGTGAGCCAACCCGACTGCAGCATCGACAGCATCGAAATCGTTACCCCGAGCTGCTGAGTGCGGTATCCTGTTATGCGCTGTTCGTAGCCACCCGCGCGATTCCAACGGATCACACCCGTTACCTGTTCTGTGGCAACCACTACCTCGCTTCCCTCCTCCCGCCTCAACAGGGTGGAGATTTCCGTGTCAAACCGAGCCCGGTATGAAACGAGACTGTCCGGCAACCGGTTGCGTGTGCTGGCATCGACAAGCAATTGCTGCAGCGGCTGTTCGCGCAACGAGGCAGCTGCATCGGAGACCGCCTGCGCGCGAGCGCCGGACGACACCGCCACCATGCAGGTCAACACGAACAATAACGTTAGACCGAGCCGTTCAAGTCGAGGTGCACCCAATCCCAAGTTCATCCAAGCACGCCCGGTCGGTGAAGATGCAGGTAAGGTGCACTGAGAGGAACTGCGGTGAATCCTCAGGTTCATTGGCGTCCATACGTGACTTCGGCTGGTCCCGTTGCCGACGCCATTCCGTTCCAGTGGGCCATCGATCGGATAACGCCAGGCACACCAACATCATCAGCCGGATCCGTACACGCCCGAACATGTCGTGCATAGAACCATCGATTGGCACAACAGTGGGCACAAACATCATTCTACTGTTCGACCAGTCTTGCCACCCACCAACTCCACTCGCTGGGCACGTTCCGCAGCCAGACTCCAAACATACATTGCCGAGTCGAGTTCTTCGCGCGCCTCGTCGAGGTCCCTGCCCAGTTGTGCAACTCTGAGGATTCCGGTCGGCGTGTCATACGGCAAACCATCGGCCAATTGCCTCTCGATTGAGGCAACCTTCCCTTCCAGTACGGATACGAGCAGCTCCGCTTCCGCCAACGCCTTGGCAGCCGCAAGTCGGTCGCTTCCAGCGGATTTTCCCTTCTTCCCCACCCGCTCTTTCTCACGTTGCCGGGCAGCGCGCTCTGCTCCCCGCTGAGCCTCCACTCTGGCCTCAGCCCTGGACTCCCGCTCCTCGCGGTCAAGTCGCTCGATGCGGGCTTCCTCCCATTCTACGAAAGTACCCGGGAACACCTTGAGCTGCCCGTCACGCAGTTCCCACACCTGCGTGGCCAGCCCCCGCAGGACGGCCCGGTCGTGGCTCACGATCAACACGCTACCATCGTATTCCTCGATCGCATCCTCAAGCGCTTCGATACTCTCCACGTCCAGATGGTTCGTGGGCTCATCGAGTATTAGCAGATTATTCGTGGAGAGGGTGAGCATGGCCATCGCGACGCGGGCACGTTCACCGCCTGACAGACTGCCGATCGTGCGCTGTGCTTCATCGCCGCTGAAGCCAAACCGACCCAGGTGACCCTGAACAAGGCGACGCTCCCACAGCGGTCGTTCACGTCCAATGGCGTCGTAGATGGTAAGTTCGAGCGGTAGGTGCGCCAGATCCTGGCGGTACCATGCAACTGTAGTGCTCGGGCCCACTTTCACCTCACCGGTGATGGCTTCGTGTTCACCCAACAGCGTCCTGACGAGTGTTGTCTTGCCAGCTCCGTTAGGGCCCACCAGCGCCACCACCTCGTTTCTTTCTAGCACGACAGTCACGTCTCTGACGAGCATACGAGGGCCGCCTGCACCTGTGACACCCACCGTTACATGCCGTGCCTCCATGACACGGTCGCCGCTTCTTGAGCCGGCATTCAAGCGAAGAGCCATGACACCCTCGGCGCCGATCGGCGCCGAAAGGCGGGGCATGCGTTCGAGCCGCTTGCGTCGCCCCTTGGCCTGGGCTGAGTTCTGACCGGCAATATTACGGGCTATGTAATCAGCCTCTACGGAAATTTTCCGCTGCTGTTGCTCATACTGGCGCTGCTGCGTAAGCCGTCGCTCGTCACGCTGCTGCACAAAGGAGGTATAGGTCCCAGTATAGGCAAACGCGGTACCTCCCTCGAAATGCAGAACATGATCCGCTATTGCAGCAAGGAATGCGCGGTCGTGACTGATGCAGACCACCGTGCGGTCGCTCGTCAGCAGGTACTGTTCGAGCCACGCAGTCGTCTCGAGATCCAGATGGTTGGTCGGTTCATCGAGGAGGAGGATATCGGCTGGCATAGCGAGCTGCCGCGCAAGCGCCACGCGTCCGCGTTCGCCCCCCGAGAGGGTACTAATCACGGTTTTTCGTGCGTCCACCGGATCGAAGCCCACGCCCATCAGCACACTGTCAACCCGCGCTGCCATCTGATAGCCGCCCTCACGCTCAAAGCGCTCGAGGTCACGACCATAGCGCTCCATGGCCCCCTCGCCGTGGTCGTGTACAAGGTTCGCCGCCTGCTCAGCCAGCGAATGTTCCAGGATGCGCAGGTCACCGAACGCATCGGCGACGGTGTCCCATAGTGACTGACCATCCGGAAAACGACGGTACTGGTCCAATAGTGCAACTCTCAGGCCAGGCATGCGTGCCACGGACCCCCGCGTGGGTACAAGATCACCGGTAAGGAGCCGCACGAGGGTGGTCTTGCCTGTACCGTTCCGTCCAACAACTGCCCACCGGTCACCAGAAGTCACCGTAAAGGTGATATCGCGGAACACCTCGGTTGCGCCGAAATCCACGCCGACGTTGCCGATTGAGATGAGGGTCATGCCTGATATTGATTTGCTACATGGTTTGTGGCTTTGAGGCCATTGGGAGCGAACCCCAAGTCTAATCGAGTCCGTCCTGCAATTTCATGCGGACAGCTTCAGTATTGATGGAACCCCCCTCACCATTACCGAGGTCAGAGCATGGCACGCGACAAGTACCGCATGGTCCAATACCTCTCAGGCGCCGTTGGTGCCCTTTTCGGGATCGTCACTCTCTTCGCCGGAGGCAGCGTGCTTCTGGGTCGCGATCCCGGGTACGTGGTGTATCGACCCCTGCTCATCTTCAACGTGCTCATGGGCATGGGCTATGTTGTGGCCGGTATGGCGATCTGGGGCAGCATCATCGCTGGCCGGAAGGCGGCTTTGATCATATTTGTGCTGAATCTGCTGGTGCTTGCCTGGATCGTCGTGGCTTCCCGCTACGGAAGCACTGTGGCTACTGAAAGCTTCGGCGCAATGACGTTCCGCACCGCTCTCTGGCTCGTCCTCTTCCTGGCTGCTTCGTGGGTAGTAAGGCGGCGGTCAGAATCGCAATAGAGTAACGACAGGTGCAGGTGGTATGGTAGCGAACGACCTCTTGACTTTACAGTACGCCTCTTGTGCTATCAATACACATCCAGCGTGCTACCGCAGTCGGTGAGCACATTCATCGAGATGGTTAATGTACGAACGAACGTGGTCAGTGCTTGCACTCCCCACGTTTCTAGTCACCGCCGGTGTTTCGGCCATCGGCTCCGGCCGTTGTCTCGCTGGGTTGTGCGTTCAATCGTACGGATCTGGTCCGGAACCGTTCACTTTATCACCGGCGGCTGCCAGAAGTCAGGTGTGGGCTTCGGCCTGGCAGCATCACGTGAGAAGAACATTGAATTGAAGATGGTTCGGAAAGTGCCGGTTGGCTGACCACGCCACTGGGGCTGGAAACCCATGAGTACCACATGACCATCGCCCAGTCTCACGTCAAGCGCAGACGCCTGCCCCTGCATGAAGGCTTCACCCTGCAGGACACCTGACCTCAACGGCGAACCTGTCATCTGATACTTGCCGATCACGCTTCCCTCAAACCCATTAGCGGGTGAAAACACCGGGCTGTTGCTGACTGTCACATGGGCATCCTGCGGCATGCCAGCCATCACCGGATGTGCAACGTCGACGGTGGTAGCCATCACCGAGGTCCCTGTAAAGAACTGCTGACGGCTCACGCCCTGAACCACGTTGGTCACAGGCAGGCCGAGGGCGCTGACGGCACCCGTGGCTCCGGCGTTCCAGGCTACGACCGTCCCACCCCCGCGCACGAATGCGTCCACCGCACGGATGAGGATGCTGTCCTCCGCCGTGGGTGCGGCAGCCCCCTGGCCGCCACCGAAACCGCCGAAACCGCCTGAGCGACCTCGAAGAAGACTCTGCGAAGCCAGCACGAGTACATCAAAACGTGCTCCCAAATTGCCGGCCCGCAGCACTTCCGGGCCAATGAGTGAGTACTGATACTCGTTTGTATCGAACAGCCACTCGGTCCAGCCCTGATCCATATTGCCAGGCGCTGCCTTGTAGAGCGCGATGCGAGTGGGCACAAGTACAGTAGTCTTGCTCACGTTGGTTCGCTGCCCGTCCACCGCAAGTTCGTGTAACCAACGTTCCGCCTGCGCGGAGTTCACCCCCGTAACGATATAGCGTGCATCACGCGAGTCGCGCGCAGTATCCACACGCACTGCACCACCCGCCTTGATCACCCTATTAACGAACCGGAATGCGTTATTCTGCCTCGGATTCACCGCTATCGCACTTCCACCGCTGCCGGTCAGACCACCCACGCCCGTACCCGGCACTATCCCAGCGGCCACCGGGTTTGTCGTTAGCGGATAATCAAGTGACACACCCCACACTTCGGCCTGTCCCGACACCGGCTTCATTGCTGTACGAAAGGCTGAGGATAGAGGAGTCTTCACCTCTGCCACCTTGACGTTCATTTGCAACGGGAGTGTCCAACCGGCCGCATCGTAGGGCAGGTCATCGCCCACATCGGGGTAGACCTGTACCTCGAGCAGCTCGCGCACCAGCTGAGCAAACTCCTGATCCATCGGTACCACCCACGTCCCCTTCGGATACTCTATGCCATCAGCTACGGCAGGCGCATCAAGCTGGGCCACACGCACACCCAGAAAGGCCAGGCGACGCAGCATCTCCACAGGGGCCATGGCATCGTATTGCGCCTGGGGCACGATATAGGCATACGGTGCGCCATTGCGATACTGCTCAATGGTATTGCGGCCCGACTGATAGCGATTGTAAAGCAGCTCCTCACGGAATCTGGCAGCATAGCGCAGCGTCGCCATGCTGGCCGTCACCATATAGTCCACCTGATCCCTGAAATGCCATGTACCTTCCTTCCACGGACTCGAGTACATCGATGTGGGTGTTAGCGATTCGTATTCCTTTGGCAGATCGTCCAGCGTCGAGGTGCGTGGAAGCCCGCAATTTCCACCCTGTGTCTCAG
Source organism: uncultured Gemmatimonas sp. (assembly GCA_964431565.1). Classification (GTDB taxonomy): domain Bacteria; phylum Gemmatimonadota; class Gemmatimonadetes; order Gemmatimonadales; family Gemmatimonadaceae; genus Gemmatimonas. The sequence continues at coordinate 10,111 of CAYSKN010000003.1, read as the reverse complement.
TCCACCAGGCATTGATGTTCTGATAAACCGGCATGTAGTCGATATAGCCCGGATAATAGGCATCGAATGTGGCCAGCATGTGCGTGGCACCTGGCTGTCCGTTTGCGTCAAGCTCTGCAGCGATCCGCATGCCAATGGCGTTGATCTGTCGGCTGATTATGGGGGGAGCATACAGGCCGATCGGATCGGCAAATGGCGGAATCCAGATGCGCGTGGGAAATGGCGAAGACTGGTGATGTGCGTATATGATCTGTGGTTCCCATTCGCGCCACGTGCGTGCCACCACCCGTGATTCCACCACGTTCAGCATGTAGCTGTCGCGGTTGTTGTCATGGCCAACGTACTTCTGGTAAAGCTCCATTGGCGTCTGGGAACCTGCGAGACGTTCGCGGCACCAGTTCACCACAATGTCCTGACCGTCCGGGTTAATGGAAGGCCAGAGGAAAAAGATCACATTGTCCAGAATCTCCTTTGTTTCGGGCTCGTTCATCCTCGAGAGAAGCTGGAACGCCAGTTCGGGTGTATGTTGCGAGCCAGCAATCTCGGACGCGTGCAACCCACCGCTGATGTCCACGAATGCGCGACCCTCGCGTGCAAGCACACGCGCCTGCTCGTCCGTGAGCCCATCTGGATGTGCCAAACGCTGGTTGATCTCGCGGAATCGTTCGAGATTGGTAAGGTTCTGCGGGGAGGATATGAGCACTGCGGTCCACGGATGACCATTACTGGTCTTGCCCACATCGAGCAGCTTAACCCGCGTGGGTTGCGCTTGGGCAAGCTTCCGGAAGTACTCTATCGATTGATCGTACAGAAAGAGGCTGCTGTCTGTACCGGGCCTGAACCCGAACACCGACTGAGGCGTGGGAATGCTGGCTGCCTCGGAGGCGGGTACCTGAGCGGCAACCGGCGAGGAAAGCGCAGCGGCGACGCACGCAGTGATAAGCATACGTGAACGCAGCGTGAGACAGGACATCGAAAGATCCTCGACGGAGAGGGCCGGTACCCTACGAAACCGCATGATGCAATGAGGGGCCGACGGGTGGAACATGGGACCTACTGAAACAGCGGTGATGCCTGAGACTACCTCACCGATGAAAGCATCGCAACGGCCACTGATTCCTCTGTGACGGCCACTCGCGACACCATGGTCACCTCCGCATTGGTCTGAGTGCCTCGGCCCACTTCAACAACTCGTTCAGCAGGGTCTTTGCCGAAGCGTCCATCAATTCATTCGATACGAACTTCCCACTATCGTCTAGAAGACTGGTCACCATTGGAATCGTGACACTCTCCGCCATTGGCATCATTTTCATCGTCGTCACATGCAGACGCGCTATCTGCGTGGCACGTAATCCGCCCGAAACGCCACCATAGCTCACAAATCCGCATGGTTTATAATTCCATTCGCGATAGAGGTAGTCGAGCGCATTGACCAGCGATGGTGGGGGCATGTAGTTGTATTCAGGAATTACGAATACGTATGCGTCTGCCGAGTTAACGCTTTGACTCCAGCGTCGGGTGTGCTCATGTTCGTACTGCTGAAGTCGGGGGTGGAGAGGCTCATCGAACATAGGCAGGTTGACGTCGGCCAGATCGATGGGACTAATATCGAAGGCGCCGTGTTGGCGTGCGAAGTCGTAGAACCAGCGCCCAACGGAAGGACCCACCCTGCCGGAGCGGGTACTGCAGGTGATGATCTGAAGCTTGGGTGCCATGGGTGACGTGAATGATGCGGAAAAGTGACGGTGCAACAGAAACCACTGGGAGCCTATTCAAACATACTCGCTGCCGAACGGAGCTGTCAGGATACGTCGTTATTGCGATCCTGCTTCGTCCATCGTTACCCCCTAAGCAGCGACATAGCGAGGAACCCGCTCAGTGACCACCAAATTGCGCGATCCTGACTATGAACAACGTGTGCGTGAGAGCTTCGCTCGCCAGGAGGTCATGCGCACACTGGGCGCCCGGCTTGAACGTGTCGCACCGGGTGAAGTGGACATCGCGCTTGCGTACCGTACTGAGCTGACACAGCAGCACGGATACCTGCATGCAGGCATCTCGGCAACGATAGTCGACAGCGCCTGCGGTTACGCAGCTCTCACGCTCATGGAGCCTGGTGCAACAGTGTTGAGCGTTGAGTTCAAGGTTCAGTTGCTCGCCCCTGCCCGAGGCAGGCGTTTCCTGGCACGGGGCAGCGTGATCAGGTCTGGCAGGACGCTCACAGTGGTATCGGGTGAACTTCGGAATGACACCGATGACCTCCTGGCACTGCTGAATGGCACAATGATTGCTGTGAGAGATTAACCGAAACTTGCAGGTTGACTCGCCGGGCCGGATCACGGGATGCCTTCAGTGACCCCCACCCGGGGGATCAATCACCAGCGCCAGAATAAAGAACTCCATCATGCGCTGCTGATTGAGGGCCGTGTGTCCCAGATCGGGCCCCACCTGGACATCGAAACTCTTGCCAGCACGCTGCAGCGCACGGATGAGTTGCATGGAGTTGTTGGGATGCACATTGTCGTCGGCTGTGCCGTAGTAGATCATGAGCCGGCCCCGCAGTGAGTCGGCATACTCCATCGCACTTCCTCTTCTGTACCCCTCTTCGTTCTTCTGTGGGGTGTACATATAGCGCTCAGTGTAGATCGTATCATAGTGACGCCAGTCGGTCACTGCACTCTGAGCAGATGCCGCTGCAAACACGTACGGATAGCGCAGGAGAGCCATCGCCGACGCATAACCGCCGTACGATGTACCGTAAATGCCGATACGTCCGGCGTCCACGTAAGGCAGGGTCATCAGGTGCTTAGCCGCTGCAGCGAGATCATCTATTTCAGGCTCGCCAAGCCTGAGATAGATGGCATCGAGCGCTTTCTTCCCGAGACCGGCTGCACTTCTGGTATCTAGGGTCACGATGAGAAAACCGTATTCTGCCATGGATGACGGTGCGCTGAAACGCTCGCTGGCTCCGTTGGTGGCTGGACCATCATATACGGAGAAGATCACGGGATACTTCCGAGCAGGATCAAAGTCCGATGGCTTGCTGATCATGCCGAAATGTCTGGTGACTCCATCAGCCGCAGTGTACACAAACTGCTCCACCGGCTTGAAGCCGGCAGCAGTCAGCTCCGAGACATCACTCTCGGCTATGGTGGCCAGGATCCTGCCTGTCGAATTCACAAGACGCGTAACGGGCGCGACAGCGTGTGTCTGCGCGATATCCGTGAAGTGCCTTCCATCGGGCGAAACGGACACTGTATGCATGAATGCCGGATCCGTGAGCTGGGCAGCGTTCTGTCCGTCCAGCCCGACCCGATGGAGCTGGAGCTTCATGTAGTTGTCGCCGCTGCGCGCGTAGTACCAGAGCTGTTTCGCCTTTTCGTCTACCTTCACTATGCCCGCCACCTCGAAGGGATGCTGTGTCAACGTTGCCAGAAGCTGCCCGCTCAGATCATACAGGTAATAGTTCCTGAAGCCGTTACGCTCGGACTCCCATATGAAGCGTCTGCCATCATCCAGCCAACGCATCGGTGGCGAGTTGTTCACCCAGCTTGGCAACCACTCCTCACGCACCACGGTACGGCACGAGCCCCCCGTCGGGTTGCATGCGGCCAGCTCCATTACATTCTGCCGACGGTTTGTTCTATGGATCAGCAACTCGCTGCCGTCTTTCGTCCATGATATGCCGTACACATAGTGACCTATGACATCGTCGGTAAACGGCTTTCCATCGCGTGCATCTATATGTGTCGTAACACCGGAAATCACGTCACGCACATAGAGATCAACAATGGGATTGGGAGTACCTGCCTTTGGATAGGCCTCAATCATCACCGCTCCCTGCACGGTCGTCTGGTCTGTCTGCAGAAAGTAGTCCTTCACCGGTGTCTCGTCGAACCGGTAGAATGCAAGCTTGCTGCCGTCGGGTGACCACCACATGGCCGTGGTCTGTGCCAGTTCCTCCCCGTACACCCAGCTCGCGGTACCGTACTTGATGCGCCCTGCCTCACTGCCGTCCCTCGTGAGCTGTCTCTCTTCCGAACCGTCCCTGTTTACCACGTACAGATTACGGTCTCTGTAAAATGCTTTCCTGGAAGAGTCCCGCGTCCATGCATCGATCGCCTGCCGGCCACGGGCAGGACTTCCGAAACCAGGCGGCGCGACCCGAACGGTGTCGGGAGAGTCGCTCATCGTCCTGCTGGCAATGTTGAATCGCCACCGCTTGCCGTCCCTGACGAAGTCGAACGTCTTGCCGTCATCGCTCCATTGCGCCGTTACCGCACCTGATCGGATCGCCCCAGCAAGTCTTGGCGACATCAGCTCATGACGATCGTATCCAGGCATGGTACGAATCCTGTCCTGCGCTGCGAGCAACGGCGCTACGGTAGTAGCCAGCGCTACAAACCAGAAGATTCTGCGAAGACTCATGGAGATGACCGTGATATGTGAACCGACATGATGGCGCAGCAGATGTGGCGAACACATCTTGTCATACCTGCCGGCCTAACGCGGAAATGCCACCACGCTCTCCTGTCCGTTGCGCCCTACCGCAGCCACACCGAAGAAATAGTTGTCGATGATCACGTCTTGCATGGTGTACTCAGTCACATTTCCAACGAATCGCGAGCGTGTCCAGTTCACCTCACTGGGCTTCCGCCAGTATATGCGATAGCCTATCACCTCGGGTGAGGGGGAAGACTTCCAGCGCAAGGTGGCGGACGGCTGAACAGCTCCCCGGATGACAACCGAATCAGGTGCTGCCGGTGCCCATGCGAGCGAAATAAGTGTGGCTGCATCGAGTGCAGCCATATTCGCCACATAGTCAAAATCAACGCCCTCAATCACGTCACCGTACTTGATGCCGTTCTCGGTGCGCAGGTCCTGATGCTGTCTCGTATAGTCCTCATGGGCTTCCATCAGGCGCACGGCTGGTGCCCCCTCGTTGAAGAAGGGAGTATGATGACCACCTCTCCCGTATCGATCCAGTCTGTAGATGATTTCCACATCGAGATTCGGGAAATAGCGATCGGCCACGTTGTCTATGTAGCGCGCAAACTGGCGCGATGGAGTATCGAGCTCGCCGCCGTTGACGAGAATACGCTGCAACTCGGCAGAAGTGGTGTTGGCCGGCAGACCCGGAGCGAATATACGTGCCTTTGTGTTCTCGAACACACCGTCCTGTCCCCGCGTGTTGCCAACCATGTCGTTGTTGATGACGCCGTCAATACGCCAGCCTTCCTGCTTCGCTACGCGTGCCACGATCTGCCCGCCGTTAAGACCCTGCTCTTCGGCAGAGAGCGCTGCAAAGACCACAGAGGCGTTCGTACGATGTTTCGATATCAAGCGTGCTGCTTCGATTAGAGCGGCCACGCCACTGGCATTGTCATTTGCACCTGGTGAATCGGATGTGGCGTTCATGATATCAGTAACCCGCGAGTCGATGTCGGCCGTGTGTACGAAATAGCGATTGGGCTCGGTGGTACCGCGGAGGATAGCCACAACGTTGACCAGGTTCACGTCCTCCTTGATTCGGCTTCGGGGACTGTTGTCGCCCTTCCAGATTTCGGAGATGTAGCGCACCTCGAGGCAGCCGCTACACTCCTGCGACAGCTTCTGGAACTCGCCATGAATCCAGCGTCTTGCCGCGCCAATACCACGAGTCGTGGAAACTGTGTCTGACAGGGTATGCCGCGTCCCGAAGTCCACGAGGGTCTGGATGGTGTGTCGTACACGTTCGGACGATACCTCAGCCACGAGATCATGAATGCGCTGGTCCTCCTGCGACGGGATTGGCAGAGGAGATGAGCCCTGTGCAGCGAGAGGTGCCCCGAACAGCGCTGCGGGCTTCTGGATGGCGGGGGCAAGGACGATTGCCATGGCAGTCAGCAATGAGACCTTCAATCGATAGGAGAGCATGGTTGATCCTGAATCAGGTAGGAACTTCACTTTGCGCCATCATGTCAGGGGTCCTTCGCAAGTGCTACTCCAGCCACTCCCTGAAAAGCCTCTCATTCATGCCAATGCACAGCCTGTTCTGCATACGTACAAGCGGTTGACGCAACAAGCGAGGCTCATCGGTTAGAACGGCCAGCCATTTCTCTTCACCGTAAACTGCCGTGCGCAGCCCGAGATCGGCAAACAGCCTCGACTCTCTGTCAATAATGGCTTCCATCCCGAACCCTTGCGCAAATCGCTTCAGCTCGCCCGGTGATGCTGCCCGTTCGGAGAGGTCCACGAAATGCGTCTTGACCCTTCGTTCAGCAAAGAACCTCAGCGCCTTCCTGGTTTCTGCGCTCTTCTTCGTGCCAAAGATCTGAACCTGCTTGTCGGCGACCGGTACCATAGTTCAGACCGTGGCTCCGTGTCGCATCTCTTCTTCGGCTATCACTCTGAGGGTATCATCGAATGCCCCTTCGCTGCGCGAGATCACCAGTGTGGCCACGCCGTTTCCGATGAGGTTTGTAATCGCTCGGGCTTCGGACATGAAGCGGTCAACACCAAGCAGTATGGCCACCCCTTCCACCGGGATGGTCCTGGTCGCCGCGAGCGTGCTGGCAAGCACGATGAACCCCGAACCAGTCACCGCAGCCGCGCCCTTGCTGGTGAGCATCAGGATACCAAGCAGAGCAAGCTGTTCACCAATACTCAGGTCTACGCGGTAGACCTGTGCAATGAAGATAGCCGCCATGGATAAATAGATGCTCGTTCCATCGAGATTGAAGGAATAGCCAGTGGGGACAACGAGCCCCACCACCGACCGTGCACACCCGTAACGCTCAAGCTTCTCGAGCATATTTGGCAGCACCGCCTCGCTGCTTGACGTACCGAGAACCAGGAGAATCTCATCCCGGATATAGCGCAGGAATGTCCATATCCTGAAACCGTTTGTCCGGCATATCAGTGCCAGGACCAGGAAAATGAATACCGCCATTGTTGCATAGACATCAAGCATTAGCCTGCCGAGTGGCAGCAACGTCCTCAGTCCAAAGGTGCCAACCGTGTATGCCATGGCACCCATGGCACCCAGGGGTGCGACCTTCATGATCAGATGCACGATGCGGAAAAACACCGCTTGCAGGCGCACGAGAAGATCGATGATGTCACGTCCGGCATCGCCCACGGCTGTGAGTGCCGCTCCGAACAGTATCGAGAAGAACACCACCGGAAGCAGATCGCCTCCGGCAAACGCGGCAATCACATTGTCCGGTACGACCTTGAGTAGGAAACTCGTCATTCCCTGGTTCATTCCCGCTGCGGTGTACCTGCTGACGTCGCCGGCCGCCATGCTGGAGGCGTCGAGTCCAGCGCCTGGTTGCGTGACATTCACGATGACAAGGCCGATACCAAGAGCAAGAGTGGAAACGAGCTCGAAGTACAGCAGTGCCTTTCCGCCAATGCGTCCGAGCTTACGAAGATCGGCCATGCCAGCGATGCCGTGCACGATGGTAAGAAACACAACCGGCGTGATTACCATCTTTACAAGATTGATGAAGGCGTCACCGAGCGGTTTGAGCGCCTTGCCCGTAGGGGGCGAAAAAACGCCGATCAGGACGCCGATGAATACGGCTACGAGCACCTGGAATGTCAGATTGCGGACGAGACGCCTGAACACGGGGGCAGGGTCATGGGTTCATAATCGTGTAACCAGCCTGGTGTGAGGCGACCACTATGCCTCTCTTTGTGGCGGACCATCAGAAACGAAAAAGGGGGGGTCTGGCTGGCCATGCCTCAGCTCAGCTTACGAAGTGAGAGGATGCCCAGACGGACCATGAACAGGCCAGCGAGGAACAGCACGAGACAAATAACGCGAGCCCTATAGCTCGTGAATGTGAAGGTCGAGGTGAGGTAAACAGCACAGCCAACCGCCATTGCGCTACCCAGCAGAATCAGCGGGATTGAGGCCAGAGAGTCGCTGAGATTCCACGGCCTCACACCGCGCGCCTCGAGCAGTGGCCCGAGAATACCATGAGCGATCACCCCACCGAGAATTGCGGTGAGGATTGCAGCCACGACGCTGACCAGAACACCTGAAGGCGGGGGTTGGGCTGGCATGGCTATAAGCTGCCCCATTGCCCGCTGCTCTTCCACCCGTCCCTGACTGCGCAGGTGTCCACCTACCGCCGCTTCCGTTCCTGGTATCGCTCGCCTCAGATATTGGGTTAATTCAGGAAGAATACGGAACCATGAGATGTCTCCGTATTCGTGAGGAGGCAGGCGTTGGGGCGCTGGTTCTGACGGGGGAAATTCGTAGGTGAGGGTGCTTATGGCTGGCTCATGGACGTGGACCGATGCTGCCATCTTCGTAGGGGCGATCGCCGCCTTGAGACTGGCGATGTTCTCGTTGTTGACCACGGCCTTCTTCAGAATGATTCCCGAGGACGAACGCTGTCCGCTATGTGATGGCGAGACGCAAGCAGTGGAACGATGCGGTGTGTGGCGCGTACTCTGCCCAGGGCTCCGAAACCGGCGGAGCTGGTGCGTCAACTGTGAGTGGGAGGGCATCCTTCGGAGAAGTGATGCGTGGCTAGGCCGAGAGAAGGAGCGTCGGCGCGCCTGGCGCCAGGCCAATGACTTGCGGGCACGGGTGCAGGCACGGTCGCGTTCACCGGGCGGATGGCGAAAGCGGACGAAGCACCAGTGAGGACCCTGACAGACCTAACTCAAGCTGTCATGCGTTCGATGCGTCACTCATGGTGAACAGACGCAGCCAGGCAGGCCAGTTGCCGCTCATTTCAAAGAAGTCGTCGTGATAGATCAGACCGACCTGCTCCAGATCAGCGATCAGATCAATGGTGGTGTCTCCCACGAGAGGGCCGATTGCAATTAGGCCCCCCTCCACCCGGAACTCGTCCGCTGTAAGGTTCAGCGCCTCGTCGAATTGGGCCCGGGTAAGACCAGCGTTTTCAAAAGCCGTCCTGCGGATGAGGACGGTAGGTGCCGAGTGTGTGAGCGATATTGGCACGGTAGTGTTTCGTTGTATGGGGTTTCAAGTAGTGTATGGTGTGCGATGCATCTTTCTGGAACGCACCCAGTGCGGTTATGCTGGCGTTGATATCACTGACCTCCATTCTGCTCCATGAGTGAATCAAACACGATCCGGTCCCACCGGAGCGCCGGACTGGAAGCTTCATTCGACGTCTTGGTGGTGGGTGGCGGACATGCCGGAATCGAGGCCGCCGTAGCCGCAGCTCGAACAGGTGCTCAGGTGGCGCTGGTGACCGGATCACTCGAACAGATCGGACATCTATCCTGCAATCCAGCCATCGGGGGCATTGCTAAAGGAACGGTGGTACGCGAGATCGATGCGCTAGGAGGCGTAATGGCACGCGCCACCGATGAGGCGATGATTCAGTTCCGGATGCTCAACCGAGGTAAGGGACCTGCAGTGTGGGCACCACGCGCGCAGTGCGATAGGGGCTATTATCGGCGAGCGATTCGCCGATGGCTGGAATCTCACGGCACGCTCACAACCATTCAGGGCATGGTAGCCCGACTTCTCTTCGGCACTGGACCCGGTGAATCGGGTGGAGCCAGGCATGTCGCTGGTGTGGAGACCATGGAGGGGCGACGCTTCGGTGCGAGAACGATCGTGCTCACCACAGGTACATTTGGACGCGGCACCATCCACATTGGGACCAGCACCCGCATCAGCGGCGGACGGGCCGGTGAGGCGCCTTCCGTGCGGCTAGGGGAACAGCTCGATGCCGAGGGACTCACCACGGAACGGTTCAAGACGGGAACACCCCCCCGTATCGATGGACGCAGCGTTGACTTCTCGCGATTTGCGTTGCAGGAAAGCGAACTCGAACTGTTTGACTACAGCTGGTCGCACTTCTGGACTACGCCAAGGGTTGCCGATGATCGCCGTACGCGCCACCCGCCGCAGTTGCCATGCTGGCTGGGATGGCTGGAGGAAAACGGCACGGAGATCATATCCGATCACATTCTCGAGTCGGCAATGTACGGTGGCGCCATCTCGGCTCGTGGCCCGCGACACTGTCCCAGTGTGGAAGACAAGATCGTCAAGTTCCCCGACAGACGCCGGCATCAGCTCTTTCTCGAACCCGAAGGGCACGATACAGCCGAGCTCTACGTAAACGGGCTTTCAACC
>CAYSKN010000002.1:0-45571 GCA_964431565.1 uncultured Gemmatimonas sp. | reverse complement strand
TGTGGCTCCTCTTTCTATCACGCATCGTACAGGGAGCAGGGGGAGGTACCGTAAGCGTGATTCAGGCATACGTCGCAGATGCCACCCGCCCCGAGGATCGCGCCAAGAGCCTTGGCTGGCTTTCTGCCGCCACCAATGCCGGAGTCGCGATCGGTCCGGTGATCGGAAGCTGGGTGCAGCACTGGAGCGTTCACACGCCGGGACTCGTCGCAGCTGGTCTCTGTCTCTTGAACATGGCTTTTGCATGGAAGTACCTGACCGAGAGTCGAAAGCCTGCTGTGACCGCAAGTGACAGCTCCAGACCCAGACGGCGCAGTTCTCGTGAAGCGATAGTCCGGGTCCTCACGCGGCCGAGCGAACCTGTGTCGCGCCTGATACTCATCTACGCCATCGCCATCGGTTCATTCCAGGGCACTACTGCAATCCTCGCACTCTTCCTGGCCTGGCGATTCGGTGTGACTGCCAGTACGATCGGCTACTTTTTCATGTACATCGGCGTACTGAGCGTTGTGGTTCGTGCATTCATACTCGGACGTCTCGTAGATCGGGTTGGTGAGGCGCGCCTGAGCAGAGCCGGAGTGGTCTTTCTGGGTCTCGGCTTAATTGCAGTCTCACTGTCCCACGACTACCTCACACTCGCCGTGGCAGTGGGTATGCTGCCACTTGGTACCGCCTTCACCTTCCCTTGTGTGACGGCGATGCTTTCACGTGTAACCAGCAGCAGTGAGCGCGGACTCTACATGGGAGTGCAACAGACGTACGGTGGCATCACGCGCATTGCGTTCCCGGTGATGCTCGGAGCATTCTTCGATTCGTTCGGAGAGCAGACACCGTTCGTCATCAGCGGTCTGCTTGCCCTTGCAACACTTGCGATGGGACGAGACATGGAGCGGTACGCACCAAGGCCTGTGAAAACGGCATGACCTACCGGTGCGCTCATGCTGGCACCTGAATGCGATGCAGGCAAGCCTGCTGCCATATCGCTTGGTCGGGCCGCGGGGATCCTGCTGCATCCCACCTCTCTGCCGGGACGAGGTGGCATAGGGGATCTTGGCCAGCACGCCCATCGCTTCGGTGATTGGCTTCAGAAGGCAGGGATGAAGATCTGGCAGATGCTCCCTCTCGGCCCGACAGGCTACGGGAACTCACCTTATCAGTGCTTCTCCGCATTTGCTGGCAATCCACTGCTCATTTGTGTACCAGGCTGGAGTGGTCCTTTCCCACTTCACACAGTGGATTTCGGTTCGGTTGCGGCTGCCAAACGTGCCGCACTCGACGCGTGGCTCGATACACTGCCATACGACGAGGCCGTGGAAACGTTCGTGCACGAGCAGCACCACTGGCTTCCGGACTATGCACTCTTCATGACACTCAAACGCGTGCATGCTGGTTCGGCATGGACATCGTGGAGCACTCATCTTGCACTTCGCGATGAGAAGATACTGGCATCGTGGCGTTCACGTCTTACTGAAGACACGAGAAGGATCCACAAGGAGCAGTACATCTTTTTCAGGCAGTTTTCTGCACTCCGTGACACATGCCACAGTAACGGAATCACGCTCATTGGCGATGTGCCCATCTACGTGTCACACGACTCGGCCGATGTGTGGTCCAAGCGTGATCTATTTTCACTCAATGCCGACGGATCACTGGAAACTCAGGCCGGAGTGCCTCCGGACTACTTCAGCAGGACGGGGCAACTCTGGGGAAATCCGCTCTACAACTGGTCACACTTGCAGAGACTCGGATTCTCCTGGTGGAAGGAACGCATAAGATCGGCACTGTCACTATTCGACGTAATTCGTCTGGATCACTTTCGCGGATTCGAGGCATACTGGGAAGTGCCCGGGGGCGAGACGACGGCGATCAATGGACAATGGCGAACCGGGCCCGGTGCGGCCCTTTTCAATACACTTCAAACCGAATCGGGACCAGTACCGGTGATTGCTGAAGACCTTGGTTTCATAACACCGGAGGTGGAAGTGCTGAGAGACAGGTTCGGATTTCCCGGAATGAGCGTTCTGCAATTCGCATTTTCCGGCAGCCCTTCGCAGTACCTGCCTCACCGGCTCGTTCCCAACCGGGTCGTGTACACAGGTACTCACGACAACAACACCACCATCGGATGGTGGAACCTCCTCGGTGGTCACAGCACGACAGATGAAGATGCAGTCGGCATGCAGGAGAGAGCATTCGTGAAGCGTTATCTCGACTGTGACGGTACCGAAATCAACTGGACACTGATACGGGCTGCCCTGGCATCAGTGGCAAACACGGCAGTGATTCCCATGCAGGATGTGCTCGGGCTCGGTGCGGAAGCGCGTATGAACATGCCGAGCAGGCAGTCGGGCAACTGGACGTTTCGATTCTCATGGGACCAGGTCACGCAAGGCACAACTGCGCGACTGCGGGATCTTGCAGAACTCTTTGAACGCTGACCATCCAGTGGTCGGAAGCCTGCTCACCGCGGTACGTGCGGTACGTCGGTTTCACCGATCGGCGGAGGTTCCCAGGAAAACGTCATTACCAGGGCGGCTATCCAGCCAATGAGAGTCCAGCCAAGTGCGATATTAACCATGGCAATAATGCGGAAGCGGCGACTCCCGCGCTTCCATGCCAGCAGCGTGGGAAGGACATAGAGCGCGATACTGATGACGATCATGATCCACCCCTTTGGCAGCCCGCCGCCGGTGTAACGGATGGTTGGATCGACATCCGGAGGCAGCTGTACAGCGGCGAGAGGGATCATGATGAGAATATGGGGAAGGCCACAGAACGCTCCGCTGCATGACGTCATTAGCTACAGGCCGGCGTGACAACGTTCACGGAATCTGTCATCATTCGGCAACATGCCATAGTCGGTGTGCCACTTCCGTCTGTTGTCACAGCGCCATCGAACCCGGAGTCACGGTGTCCTTCCCTGCACGTCGCAATTTTCTCAAACAGGCCGGCATCTCCGTGGCCGCAGTAGCCGCCGTGCCACTGCTCGCCCGTACAGACCTCCAGCCAGTGACAAGTATGAAGGCATCAGAAGGGTCACCAGACGATGAGGCCTTCGCCATTGGACAGCAGCAAGCATGGGATACAAACTGGGTGAGTCGACTCACCACCAGACACCGTGCAGTATTCGATATCCCCGAAGTTCAGGGAGGCGTTGGCGTACTGCGTGCAGCCCTCTGGGGCACACAGTACATGGAGACTCTCCATGTCACGCGGTCGGACCTGTCGACGGTGGTTGTTATCCGGCATAACGCCATTCCGCTGGCTATGAATCAGGAGTTCTGGACAATCTATGACGTGGCTGGCCAGTTCAAGCTGACAGGAGAGAACGGCAGGGGATCGAGGCTCAATCCGGTACTGCCGGCTCCGGGTACACCACCCGGGACAGGAACGTCCGCCAGCGGCAGAATCGACGACCTGATCGCCGGGGGCGCAATAGTGCTGGGCTGCAACCTGGCTTTTCGCTTCGTGGTTTCGCTCGTTCAGAATAGAGACGGACTCAAGCAGGCTGCGGCACGTGAGAAGGCCGTATCGATGTTGATTCCAGGTGTCATCATGCAACCATCGGGTTTCTTTGCCTGCGTACTTGCACAGGAAAACGGCTGCGCGTTCGTAAATGCTGTCTGAGAATAGCCAGACGCGGAGTGGGGAGAGGGATCGGGTAACTTGCGACGGAGGCCACGGCGATCGCCCGTTCCCCATCGATGGTCGGCCCAACCCTCTCACCCTTCTTATCGCAGTTGCCTCAGACGGCGTCTGACAACGAAGTGAAATTGAAGTCCCTGACCTTGATGGCTGGCATGAAGACTGCACCACCAGTAGAGGCGCTCTCGGACGAGTTAATGCGGACCGTTGGCCCCAATGCCTCGAGGTTGTTCAGGAAGAAGATCGGACTTTCGTTATAACGGAAGTTCTTGATGGGACGTGTGACCTTTCCATTCTCGATGAGGAAAGTGCCATCACGTGTGAGACCGGTATAGAGAATGGTACGAGGATCGACGCCCCGTATGTACCAGAACCGCGTGACCAGAACGCCACGCTCAGTGTTTCGGATCATTTCGGCGATGCTCGAGGAGCCGCCCATCATCCGGAGTGACCGTAGACCACCGAAACCACCTCCACCTGAACGGGTAGCTGGTACTCCCTGCTTTTGTGCCCAGTAGCGGTCATAATTGAGAGTCTTAACAAGGCCATGTTCGATCCACACAACTTTCTCAAGTGGCTGCCCATCGCCATCGTAGCCACCTCCCTGTCCAGGTGAGTCGACCGGATCCGTAAGCAACGTGACCCTTTCATCGACAACCTTGAGACCGATCTTGTTGCCGCCGCCAGGCTTTGAGAAGAAAGATCGCCCTTCATCCGCTGCACGCGCCTGCATCGCGGCAGGGATGAGTTGCACCAGATTACCTACAGCCGTTGGTTCGAGGATCGCCGTATAGCGTCCTGGTTCTATACCCACCGGATTGCGTGAGTCCCTCGCCTTCTGAACTGCGGTTGCTGCCAGTTGCTGCGGGTCCAGCTCGTCAAAGCTGTTTCCGTCACTGCATGCCCAGCCGGAGCCTGTGCCGTCCGCTGACCGGACGGTTGCCGTCATTGATACGGAAGAGGAGGCATCGTAGGCAAAGAGTCCCTTTGAATTGGCCAGTGCGGTGGCCCCCGCGCGACATTCGATGAAGCCGGTTGCCACGAGATCACTGGCCCGAGCCAGCTCGGTCACGACCTTCGCAGCAGCGGCGCGTTCAGCAGGTGTTGGAATGTCAAGTGGTCGTTCACGCAACGGCAGATACTGCTGAGGCCCGAGCTCGGGCATCCGTTCCGGATTGGGTGGTACAAGCTTGGCTATCTCGTGAGCCTGCTTTACCGCATCAGCCAGTGATGCCTCATCGAGCCGGTTGGTGTTCACACTTGCCGCGCGGTTGCCCACAAAAGCAGTGATGGTGACCTGGGTGTCTTCGTTCTCGCCTGATGTCGTGACCTGATTGAGTGCAAACCGGGTATCGGCACGTGCGCCGCTGGTGATGGATACCCGCGTTTCCTCGGCAGGCGAATTGTGCAGTACGCGCTGGCTGATCTCCTGTGCCTCAGCCCGCGAGAGAACACTGGCAGGGGCAAACAGTGAGCGAGGTGCGTGACTCATGCCGTCCTTCCGGTGTTGATGACGTTTACCTGCTGAAAAATGGCGGGCACACAGCCGTGACTAACTGAGTTCGATTGTGCAGGCTGACCCTTGCCATCGCCGAATGCACCACCAAGGTGGTAGCTGCGCGGCCCGCCAATCGCCTTGAGTCCTTTCCAGAAGTCGGGAGTGCGGAACTGATATGCCACATCCTTGAGCTGACCAACGATCTTACCGCCACGTACCTCATGGAACACCTGTCCCGCGAACTGTCCGTTGTAACGCTGCTGGTCGATCGAAAATGAGCCATCTCCCACGATCGCTATACCACGATCCACCTTTGCGATCATGGACTCCCAGGTGTCGTCATTATTCCCGGGCTGCAGGCTCACGTTGGGCATCCGTTGAAACTGAACGTCTGACCAGCTCTGGGCATAAGAGCATCCGTATGAGCGCACAGGCTTACCAACGCGTCTGTAGTAATCGGCCATCATTGTAGCCTGCTCGCGCGTGGTCTGATAATCCACGAAGATCCCGTTCTTCACGATATCAAACTTCACTGGCTTAACCGCCTCATCATCCCAGCCCACGGCACCGAGAGAACCCACCTGTTCGCGGTCACCGACGATGTTCATGAGTTCGGAACCGTACTGCATCTTGCCAAGCACATCTTCCGGCGGAGCTATGAAACTTGTGCCTGCGTAATTGGCCTCGAAGCCCAGAGCGCGATCCAGTTCCGTGGGATGACCAACTACCTCATGAATGGTGAGCCAGAGGTTGGACGGATGCAGCAGCAAGTCATAGCGTCCGGGTTCTACGGGCCTTGCACTGAGCTTCTGCACTGCCAGCTCGGCCCACTCCGGAGCCCGTTCAGCGAGTCGGCTGTTGATGACGTGCTCGTAGCCGAGCCCCCTAGGTGCCACCTCGTTGCTCGCTACCGACTGGAAATCGGAGAAATCAGCCGATACGGCAGTGATGTTCATGCTTGGCTGCGCGCGGTAGATCGTCTGGACTACGTACGAACCGTCGCTGGTCATCAGCGACTTCTCCTCCCGCAGGAAGAACATGCTCGAAGTGACGTTTCGCACACCCCTGACCTTCAGTGCCGCCTCGTTGGCCGTCAGCAGGAACGCCACCTTGTCCTGAATGGGCACATCGAATGGATCGACTTCAATGGGACTCTTCCACTCACCGGTCTGGTTGCCGGGAGTGGGCGCGAGCACGACCGGACGCAATTGACCGGCACGATTGGATCTTGCCTGACCGAGCGCCAGTTGAGTGATCTTCGCAACGCTCTCCCTGTCAAGCTTGCTAGTGCCGGCAAAACCCCATGCTCCATCGACCAGAGTACGTACACCGATTCCGTAGGTATCGGTATCAGAGACACCCTGAACAATGGCATCGCGTGTACTTACGTTCTGCTGGCGACGAGCGGCCACGCGTACATCGGCGTACGAGGCCCCCCCGGCGCTGGCAGCGTCGAGTGCAAGCTCCATCAGTGCCTTTATCGCCGGATCGTCAACCTTCGGTTGGTCGGAGAATGAGGGAACGAGCCCGTAAGGGGACTCAGCAAGGAGCGACGGGGCTGCCACCAGCGAGCTGGCTGCCACGACCGCTCCCGCCTTCAGAAAATCTCGGCGGGTTCTGGTCATGTGTGAGATGGAAGGTGAGTATGAAGAAATTACGTCTTGTCAGCACATTCTGTTGATTCACGAATGCGCTCTAGCCTTCCAGCCCATGCCATCAAGACTGCCTGTCGGGTTCGCTGTTGATTACGGCCCGGGCGATGTCCACCATGGGTACCGACCTGTCCTGACTGCTACGCTGAATGATCCGGTAGGCTTCCTGCTCGCTGCAACCCGTGCGCCGCATAAGAATTCCCTTGGCACGTTCGACAAGCTTCCGATCCTCAAGTTGCTGCCTTGCGAGGGCCGCCTCACGACGTGCTTCGGTGAGCTCGCGCGCGCGCGTTACCGCCATGCGCAGTGACGCATCAAGAATGGATGCCGATACGGGCTTGGGGAGCAGTGAAACTGCTGCGCTGCGTTCCACGTCCGCTGAAGAAAGACTCAGCGAAAGGTCACCGGTAATCAGTACAACCGCTGTGCCAGGAAGTGCATCAGCAATTCCCTGTGCTGCCTCCACGCCGGAGAGACCCGGCAGGTGAATGTCCATCAATACGGCATCCGGACCGTATTGCTGCGCCATCGATACGGCATCGGAGCCGCTTTCCACCTCCGCCACTACGACGTGGCCCAGCATGTTGAGCAGATCCACGAGAGTGAGCCGCTCAATCCTATCGTCTTCAGCCACCAGCACACTGAGTGCCGATTGTGATTCCAACATGGTCACCCGCAATGGGTTGCAGCAGACGTCCGCCCTGCAACCCGAGACTTGAGTTCCTGTAGCTGCCACGGTTTCCGCAGCACGAATTCCACGACTTTCATGTCACTACTCTCCGTTTGCAAGTCACCTCCGGTAAGCAGACCTATCCGCAGTGTCGGGTGTCGCGCACTGATATCGTGTGCGAGGACCAGACCGCTTCCATCGGAAAGTACCACATCAGCGAGCAGCAGGTCATAGGCTGGGGGAGCCAGCACCTCGAGTAGTTCGCGCGCTTCACCTACGGTTGCGGCCACATCGACAATGTAGCCTTCTCCTTCGAGCACACGTCGCAGCAGCAACTGCACATCATCCTGATCTTCGACGATCAGAATCCGTTTCGATGGCACGGAATCGGATATCGGTCGTTGTACGGCAGCAGCGGCATCGAGACTACGTGGCAACCTTACACTCACCGTGGTACCTCTGCCTACCTGCGAATCGATACTCACCAGGCCATGGTGCCGGCGCGCAATACCGTACACCTGCGCAAGTCCGAGCCCCCGATCATTGCCATGCCTGGTGGTGAAGAACGGCTCAAAGACATGTTGCAGCACCTGTTCGGTCATACCTGCCCCGGTGTCCTCTACCTCGACAAGAGCATGATCCACTTCCTCCCGACAGCGAACCGTGAGTGTCCCGCCGTCAGGCATCGCTTCCATGGAATTATGGACAAGCTGCGTGAGCGCTTCGCGCAGTTCTACAGAGATGCCACGCACGACAACTGCGGATTGGGTCTCTGTAATCACACACAAGTTTACACGACGCCCGGAGCCACACGACTCCATCAGCCCGGAAGTCTCAGCCACGCTGGCGACGAGAGCCGCAAGATCCACCCTCTCCGCGCTGTTCATATCCAAAGGCACCTGGCGAATGAAATGACCAAGCCTGAGAGCAGTCGTGGCGCCTCTCTCAACGGCCCTCTGGATGCGTTCAGCATAGTCACGTACGGCCGAAGGCGACTCTGCGCTGTGCTGAAGCATGTTACTCGCGGACAGGATCACGGAAAACGTGTTGTTCACGCCGTGCATCAGATGGGCAGCGAACTGCCCAAGCTCGGCTAACCTGCCGGATTGCACCTGATCATCACCTCCTTCCGACGATGCTCTGTACCCGCGTGGGTACGGCGTGATCCGATCAGGTTCGAAGGAACCCGCGACTTGAGACAGAAGGGATATCGACCTGATTCGAAAGGTGGGTGGTATCCTGGTACGGTCTATGAAGACAGGTACCAGGGTACGCGGACAGTACAGGTGGCAGTATCCGGAAAACTACGTGGCCGGGTCGGTTTTCATGCAGGTACTCCCTGGGTGCTGGCCGCATGGTGCCGGCTGTTGCGACCAAGACACCCTGTTCGGGACATCCTCGCCCTCTGATCCCCGTACCTCTGGCGTCGGGGAAGTGTGATGCATAATGGGACATCAGTTCATGCGCCGGAGGTGCAGACGAAGACGGAGTGACCGGAAATCGTCCATCAGCGAATACACCGCATGCAGGTCACACCTTCTGCTCCATCTGGCCGACACAACGACTGATCGCCAGATTGTGCGGAAGAGACGGATTGCGGCATCCTGGCAGTCAGTCCACCGCTGCACCGCACCGAGGTCCACACTGTAAGTCCCAATAATGTCGAGCCAATTCCGCACCACACTCGTCCGGGTTCTGATCGTTCAGATCATAACGCTTGTGCTGCTGGGAATGCTGCAGTCCCGCTACACGCCCTGAGTGAATATGCACTGGATCAACTGGCTCATCGTAGGCGTCTATCTCGCTGTCGTCATCGTCGACGGACTCAGACGTACCCGCGGCACCAGGAACATTGAGGGCTACTTCCTTGCAGGGCGATCCCTTCCCTGGTGGGCGGTCGGACTCAGTGTGATGGCCACCCAGCTCTCCGCCATCACCCTCATTGGAACTACCGGCCAGGGTGCAACCGATGGGCTCCGCTTCGTGCAGTTCTATTTCGGGCTGCCGATCGCGATGGTGCTTCTCGGAGTCACGATAGTGCCGTTCCTTCACAAAGCACGTGTCTACACCGCGTACGAGTTTCTCGAGCGACGCTTCGATTCCAGGACGCGGTCGCTCACCAGCCTCCTGTTCCTGCTTTCCCGCGGGCTTTCCTGTGGCACGATCATAGCCGCACCTGCTGTGGTTCTCTCGGCCATATTCGGCTGGGATCTCATATGGTGCGCTCTCCTTATCGGTGTGCCCACGATCATCTACACCGTTCTGGGCGGTGTCGAAGCGGTTGCGTGGGCAGACGTCAAGCAGATGGTGGTGATTATTGCTGCACTTGTTGCGATCGTCGTCGTGCTGATCATGCGCCTGCCTGTTCCGCTTGATGATGCACTGCGTGTGGCGGGTGCCACAGGTCGCCTGCGGGTGTTCGATTTTTCCTTCTCGCTTACGGAGACATACACATTCTGGTCGGGTATCCTGGGCGGCACATTCCTGATGCTGTCGTACTTCGGAACGGATCAGAGTCAGGTTCAGCGCTACCTCGCAGCGCGCTCGGTTGATGAAGCACGTGGTTCGCTGCTGATGAGTGCCTACTGGAAGATCCCGTTACAGGCGCTGATCCTCCTGGTGGGTGTGCTGGTGTTCCTTTTCTACACATTCTCGCCGGCGCCGCTGCTGTACAATCCACGTCATGAAGCGCAGTTGCGTGAGAGTCAACCTGTTGTTTACACCGAGCTGGAATCACGCTATGCCGCAGCGCTGGCTGCGCGTGATCATGCGGCGCGCGCCGCTGCCTCTGTCCACACGACGGCAGCCCTTTCGAATTTCGTCGAACAGAACACTGCCGTCGAAGCCGTGCGCCAGCAGGCGCTCAATGCAGCAGCCAGCGCCACGGGTGAGAATTCCCGCGACGTGAACTACATCATTCCGCGCATGGTCCTTGACCATCTTCCACTGGGCTTTGCAGGCATCTTCCTTGCCGCCGTGCTGGCAGCTGCCATGTCGAGCATTGCCGCAGAGCTCAATTCGCTGTCCACCGCCACTGTGGTGGATTTCTATCAGCGCTGGTACAGGCCTTCAGCCGGAGAGAGCGAGCTGCTTCATGCCGGCAGGATCGCCACCGGTCTCTGGGGGATCTTCGCGTGCGTAGTTGCCATCTACGCAGCCACCCTCGGATCTCTCATAGAAGTGGTGAACCGCTTCGGTTCCTTCTTCTACGGTTCCATCCTGGGCGTCTTCATGCTCGCCATGGTGAAACGTACCCGGGCTGTCGGTGCTTTTGTCGGCCTGCTCTCCGGAATGTGTGCAGTAGCCGCGGTTTCGTACGGAGCGCCACAGGTGAGCTTCCTGTGGTACAACGTGATCGGTGCCCTAGTGGTCTTTGTCGTGGGCTACGTCATGAGCCTTGGCTCCCCGAAGGGGTCAGCGGAACCAGTTGTATCTTGACACCCACAGACCGGAACGAACGCTGACTCCGTTCGCGGGCCGGCCCCGTACGGCTAGCGCAGTGGAGTCCTGGCAGGAAAATCACCATTCACGAGATTGGCGAGAATTCGCGCCGCTCCCGGCACACCGGACGGCAACTGCCTGAACAGTGCAAGCGTAACATACACATAACGACCGCGCCCAAGCGGCGCGACAAGAAGCGCACCGTGGTTCGGTGGCTCACCCGGATCATTCATTGACAGAAGCGCGGTGTACCGCTGGTCGATCGTACTCGGCATGTACGTGGCCCTTTCCTGTACCCAGTTGGCCCAGTCGGTTGCTCCGATGCGGTTGGGTGAGACGAGCAGGGGATCCGCAGGCTGAAGGATGGTGACCGGCGCCTGCTCGATTGTCACGCGCGCCGCAGGACGCGTCCACTCCAGCGGGAATGGTGTCACAGAAAAACGGCTCATATCCTGGGCACCGTACTGCACCACCAGTGTACCCCCACGATCGACGAAATCCAGCAGTCGCTGATTCTGGCGCACCAGTTCGTCATTCGCTTCATAGGCCCGTGGACCCACAACAATGCTGGTGAAACGCGAGAGGTCGGTGTTGTCCAGGGACGATGGATCTATCTTTTCGGCTTCGATATCGAGCTGTCTGAGCGCATCGAGACCGCCATCCGCGACTCCCGTGATATATCCCACGTGTGCCCCCGATGGCAGCGCAACTTCCACAGCCGAGTAAACCATCGCCGACACATCATACAATCGCATGGGAGTGATGTGATCATAGATGATCGGATGTAAACCGAGGCCGGCAGGGACGTTCTCATGATAGGCAGTGGCGGTTATGCGGTGTGCACCTGCCCTGAGGGCACCGTGCAGTCGAAAGGTGACTACGGCAGAGCCTTCGGCGGGTAGTATGCGCCGTCGCTCGAGGGAGTCAGCTCTGAGACCCGTGGGAAGATCAAGGCGCACCTGAACCATTGCCTCGTGCGGATACGCCGATTGAACCCGTACACTCACGATGCGGTCAATGGGCACGCCAGCACGTATGTACTCCACCGAGCTGGCAAGATTCACGGAAATGCCTGGAACCGCGGAGACTGGAGTCTGCAGATCACCTCTGACGGGATCAGCGCGTCGATAAACTACGGGAAGAGTAGCAGTGACAGCCTGACCAGCAATATCGAGTGTCACGTGCGCCTCTGTTGCCATCTCAGCTTCCCGCTCCACCTCGTCCTGTGCATCTATGGATGCAAGAAACCAATCCCTTCCACCACGCCCCCCCGAGCGCCACCAGGGTGTGTCGGGTCTGCGCGCCACCGCATGACGTGACAGCGTCAGAACGCTATCAGGCGCTACCTCTGTGCCGGCTCGATCCCCACTGCTGACAGCGCCCGCTGCCACAACATTCGCACTGATAACACCTACCACATGCCGGCCACGGTTGTAAATTGAAATAGCCACCGGAAGCGAATCACTCACGTTGTGTTTCCCGGCTTCGCGCACCGCATACGTTTCCCGCTGTGCTGTTGCCTCGATTGCGATACCGGCCGCCTGCAGCAGGGCCAGCTCTGTTCGACTGATGGCGAGGGACAGCGCGTCCCACAAGGCCGGATCAGCTCCGCCTGTCGCTCGATCATGTATCCGTGCGGGCCCGCCGTTGCCATCACGCGCTTCGATGGCCGGTGCTGTTCCGAGTCCATCACGAACCAAGCGGAACTGCCTGAGCGCCGATGCGAGCGGCGTAACCAGGGGCGAGGGATCGTAGGCACGATAGTCACGCCTCACTCCGTCAATGGTGGCAAGCGCGGAATCCAGAGGCGCCCCGAGGCTGGCTGACATTCCCGCTCTCAGCCCCGTCCTTGTCGTGGCCACCCCATCGTAGATCGACTTTGCGGCCGTCGTTCCGCCGTCCGTCGTGCGCGATGTCTCCAGTGAGAGATAGGCCCACATCACTCCCTTTCGCTGGATCATGCCAAAACCCTGCGACTTGTGCTGCGAACGACTCTCCGCCGCAATCTCGAAGAAACTGCGGCCAAGCAAGGCGTCATATTCGCCGGTGTTAATGCGCAGGGTGGCACTGCCTGGGGCCTGCCGCGAGCTCCTGTAGAACTTCTGTGGAGTCCACGGAAGTCCGAAATCACGGACCGGAAACCGAACTGTATCAGCGGCCAGGTCAAATGCCTCACGCGCCAACAGACCGGACACCTGGTGATGACCGTGTCCGTCGCGTGGTGTTCCGCTGAAGAAGGCAACGATCACGTGAGGTCGGAATGCCCGGACGACACGTACCACATCGCCGAGTACCGTGTCCTTTGGCCAGTGCTCATAGGTTTCCTCGGCGTTCTTGCTGAAGCCGAAGTCGTATGCTCTGGTGAAGAACTGTCGCCCGCGATCGATACGTCTGGCAGCAAGCAGTTCCTGCGTACGAATCGCACCCAGCGGCTCACCAAGTTCATTGCCGATGAGATTCTGTCCACCGTCGCCGCGGGTGAGGGAAAGATATGCGGTTTCGACGTGACGCCCACGTGCCAGCCAGGCTATGATCGGAGTATCCTCGTCGTCCGGATGCGCACCGATGGTCAACACCCGACCCGTTGTGCCGATGCCATCCAGTGTGGATCCAAGGAGCTCTGCACCGCGCTCCGATGCATTGAGCCTGACTTCAGACACCCGCTGAGCAATCACGAACCCGGGGGTGCATGCGAGGAGCGCCATCGCGATGGCCGCCATACTCCACAGATACACGCCATTAAAGCGCCCGCTGCTCCTGAAGAGATGCAGCGTCATCTCCCTTCACCTCGCCATGATCATGCCGGGCGGCTGCTCTTCGACAGCATCACCGATATCCATCGCCATTGCAACTATACGAGCCTGTTCCTGCTGGTGCGTATCGGCATAACCCTCGGCCGGACTGGCGCGCTCCGGACGCCCAACGTAGCGCACGCCCACCGCCGCGCCCGCAGAAGCCCGCAGACGTGGCTGCACATATGTCCATGCCCCCTGGTTCTTGGGTTCTTCCTGTGCCCACACCACCTGTTCGATGGCCGGGTAGAGGTCCATGATGCGATGGATTTCATCATGCGGCCACGGATAGAGCTCTTCGACGCGAACCAGTGCCACGGTCGGATTGCGGCCGGGCGCAAGTGCCATGTCGTAATACACCTTACCACTGCAGAAAACGATACGACGGATGTCTTCACGGCGCGCCGATGCTGCGGGATCATTGATGACCGGCTGGAATCCACCCTGAGTCAGGTCGGACAGATGCGATGCCGCCTGATGAAGACGCAACATCGACTTCGGCTGCATACAGACGAGCGGTCGGCGATGGTCGCGAAGTGCCTGGCGCCGGAGAAGGTGGAAGTACTGTGCCGGAGTACTGCAGTAGGCAACAGTCATGTTTCCCTCGGCGCACAGCTGCAGGAAACGTTCCAGACGCGCGCTCGAGTGTTCCGGCCCCTGACCCTCGTAACCGTGTGGCAGCAGCAGCACGAGACTGCTGTCCTGTCCCCACTTTGAACGGTCCGCAACGATGAACTGATCGATGATCGGCTGGGCGACGTTGACGAAGTCGCCGAACTGCGCCTCCCACAACGTCAGTGTATCGGTGGCCACGGTGCTGAACCCGTATTCGTATGCGAGAACACCCATTTCCGACAGAGCGGAGTTGTGAATCTCGAATGCAGCAAGAGCACCCGGCAGATTTGCCAGGGGAGCGTACTTGCGTCCCGTGTTTGCATCACTGAGTACGGCGTGTCGATGCGAGAAAGTGCCCCGTTCGGCATCCTGTCCAGTCAGGCGCACAGCTACACCATCAAGCAGCAACGTACCGAAAGCTAGCGCTTCCGCCTGCCCCCACTCGATGCCTCCATGTTCACCCATCGCCTCCCGGCGACGCTCCAGCTGCCTGATGAGGCGAGGATTGGGGGTAAAATCCGGTGGCCATTGCAGCAGCGATTCGTTGACGAATTGAAGACGTTCGGCCACCACAGCGGTAGCTACTGCTGCGGGTGCTGCCGCTGGCTCCGCAGGCCATGGAGCATGCTGCTCGCTGCCAAGCAGTGATTGTTTGAATCGCATGTGGATATCGCTGTAATGCTGCATTACATCCCTCTCCACCGCGTCTGCCTCCTCCACACTGAGAAGTCCCTCGCTCACGAGACGGTTGGCCCATACCTGTGGCACGGCGGAATGCTTGCGAATGAGACTCGTCGCAACTGGCTGAGTATACATGGGCTCATCGCCCTCGTTGTGCCCGTGCCGACGATAGCCGACGAGATCAATCAGCACATCCTTCCTGAAGGCGCTGCGGTATGCGCAGGCAAGACGCGTCACTGCGATGCACGCTTCTGCATCATCTGCATTGACGTGGAAGATCGGTATCTCGAAGCCCTTGGCGAGATCAGATGCATAGTATGTGGATCGCGCCTCTGCCGGGTTGGTGGTGAAGCCGATCTGATTGTTCACTATGATGTGGATCGTACCACCGGTGCGGTAAGCACTAAGTGTCGAAATGTTGAGCGTCTCGGCAACGATACCCTCGCCCGGAAAGGCGGCATCACCATGAATGGCAATCGGCACCACTGCATGCTCGTTTCGCTCGCCCTGTCCACCCTGCACACGCTGGCGCGCCCGGACAACTCCCTCGATGACCGGATTAACCAACTCAAGATGCGATGGGTTGGGTACGAGTCTCAGCGTAACCTCACGGTCACCGACGCGTCTGGCCCCGAGATAACCGAGGTGATATTTCACGTCGCCAGTGCCTGCCTCGCCGCCGAGATTATGGCGACCTTCAAATTCGGCAAAGAGCGTTTCGAAAGGCTTGCCCATGACGTTGGTCAGCACGTTCAGACGCCCCCGATGCGCCATGCCAATCACAATCTCCTCGGCACCGAATGCACCAAGTGCGTCGACCATCTCATCGAGCATTGGCACGAGTGCGTCAGTGCCCTCTATGGAAAACCGTTTGTAGCCCTGGTAGGTCCGACCAAGGAAACGCTCCAGTCCGTCCACCTCGTTCAGCCGACGCAGCATCCGCCTCTTTTCGTCGCTGGTGAGCGATCGCATCAGCTCCCCGGCACGGAAGGCACGGCGGAACCAGTCGCGTTCCTCGTTGACTTCGAGGTGCCACACCTCGATCCCGATGCGCGAAGAATAAACTGCGCGCTTCCTTGCAATGACATCCTTCGCGGTTGGGAACCGATCGTCTCCGATGGCAGCACCCGGAATCGTAGCGAGATCCTCCTCCGTCAACCCGTGAAACGACGGGCGCAATTCGTCTGCACCAATGGGCGGTGTGCCGAGTGGATCAAGTTGCACATCGTAATGACCGTACATACGGATCGCCTGAAGCAGTGATGCGGCTCCGGCCACATTCTTCAGATAAGTCGCATCCGGAACGCCAGAGCCCATGTCCGGTGTCGCCTGGCCAGCTGTGGGTTGCCCAAACAGTGATTCGGCCACACGGAAATACTGACGCCAGGTCTCATCCACGCTTGCGGGATCATGGCGATACCGCTCGAACTGCTCGGCAATGATGCCGTCGTTGAAAACGCTCGTGATGGCAGACATGAGAGAGAAACTAACCACCGGATTATCACGGAGGCACTTTCGCAATGCCGCATCGGCCCGGCGCCGTCCGACGGATACCACATCTGACGAAGCAAATAGGCTTTGTCATGACAAAGCAGTATCACAACAGCATCACTACAGTCACTTGTTGGCCGTAGTCAGAACGCAAACGCAGCGGTAACAAACAGTGTTCTTGGCGACAGCACGAAGTAGCGCACCTGCCCAGAGCCGGAGACTTCACCGCTACCAAACTTCTGCGTGTCACCCAGGTTCAGACCGCGCAAGGTGAAACGGAAATCACCGACCGAGAACGTCGCGGATGCATCGACCGTGTAGTAGTCGGGGAGAACGCGGTCTGCACTGCCGGTATTGTCCAGGAACGCCCGCGACTGATAGCGGCCCTCCACACTGAACCGAAAGCGTGTGTCAGGGTGCAGTTCCACGGTGTGTGTGCTGATAAAGCGTGGCGTCAGCATCGGCTCGACGTTGCGGCGTACTACGGGCGCCCCGCGCGACGAATCGGTGAACTGCCTGATCCGGTTGTTGCTCCAGGTGGCATTGCCAGCCAATACAATCCTGTCAAGGCCGCGGTAGGCGGCATCCAGTTCAATGCCACGGCGATAGCTCCTTCCCACACCACGTCTGGGAATTGCACCGGATACGGTGGGCATTCCGATGCGGGCCAGGTCGTTGCGGAAATCCATGCTGTAGATGTTCAGCGTCAGATCGAGATTCGGACGCAGCCAGGTGATGCCGAGTTCCGTATCGCGCAGTTGCTCCGGCTTCACACGCGTGAGGTTTCCAAAGTCAGCGACATTGTCGGCATTGAGGTCGTCCTCGCCGGCGAAGAGGTCGTTTCTCGCGGGCTCACGATTGGTGATTCCATGGCTGACGAAGGCTGACAGGCCAGGCCGCATGCCAACAGTCACACCGGCCTTCGGGTTCATGAACAACCAGTCGACGCTCCTGCCTTCGATACCAGCATTCTTCGATGGCTCATACCTGAATCGCGCCCATCGCCCCTGAAGATCGGCAAACCAGCGCACACGCCCCGTTTCAAACGACGCTTTCATGAATGCACTCGCATCCTGCTTCTGTCCGGCATTGTCGTAGAGTTCGATATCCGGCTGCAGGTACGCACGATGTGCACGCCGATATGTATTTGCATTCAAGCCGGTGTTGAGCCGCAGCTCACCATGCTCCACGTTCAATGCACTGGTCACCCCATACCATATGTGGGCAAGATTGTAGCGATAACGATCCGGCAGATCGAAGTAGTCATAGTTGCCGCTGGCGGAGTTGCGGTAGAGCGTGGTGCTGAGGGTTCCTCCGCTGGAACGAGCGTGAGTATACGCGAGAGACACCATCTGCTGACCAAACCGGTCGCGCTCGTCGGGGTGAAGCGGATTGAAACGCCGATTCACTGAAAGCTCCGCCCTCGTAGCCCCGGCATACGAGAGGGTATCGGCGAGTTGACCGACGACCGTGGTGAGCTTTAGGACATTCCGGTCGCCGAACCAGCCCGCGCCCAGAAATGCCGAGCGGCCCATGACTCCGGCATGATCCCTGTAGCCGTTGGTACGCAGGGCACTCACACGACCATAGGCGGCGAGCCCGTTCTCTCCCCGTCCCGAACTGAACGAGGCGCTTGCCCGCTGAGCTCCGAAAGAACCGATCTGTGTCTCCAGCTCGCCACTTCGATCTCTGCGCGCCAAAGGCACAGTCTCAAAATTGATTGAACCTGCATACGAAGCCGTTCCTGCTGTGCTGGTACCGACTCCACGCTGTACCTGCACACTCTGTACGCTGCTCATCAGATCGGCTATGTTCGCGAAATACAGCACCTGATCTTCGGGGTCATTGAGCGGGACACCGTCAACAGTGATGTTGATCCGGGTCTGATCAAGACCACGGAGCCGCAGATAGCTGTAACCCCACTGCGTACCGGTTTCCGTGTGTGCGGTCATGGACGGAACAGCCTGCATGAGCAACATCGGCACGTCCTGACCGAAGTGGCGTGCCGTTATCGATGCACGTCCGATCATGGTCTGAGCTATGGGAGCTTCCTCACCAGCGCGGATTGCCTGCACGAGGACACCTTCGATATGTCGCGCCGTCGTATCCGTGAACGCCGTATCGCCGGCTGCCGGACGGGAAGCGCTCTGGGCGGCCAGATCCACCGGGCCAGCAACAATGCGGACGACGAGGCAGAATACAGTGGCCATGACGCATGCACGGCCATGCCGCAGACAATGCACAACTGGCGCGAAGGTACCAATGGACATCGATCGGACTCCCTACGCCGGTACGAACCGGATCAGGTTCTACGGGACTCTCTCAGCGAGCGCACACCTGCGGCGCCAGCACCCCGGTCATGTTCATGTACGCTAATTAGCTTTGCTCGCGATGACCACCCTCCCCGCCATTTGCCACTGGCTCGACGCTCACGGTTCGTCCTGCATCGAGGTTGCCGGATTCCTCACGGGAGTCGTGAACGTGTGGCTCGTGACACGTCAGAACATCTGGAGCTGGCCCATCGGAATGGCTAATGCGCTCTTCTACATGGTGGTCTTCGCGCACGCCGGTCTGTACTCCGATACGGGCCTCCAGGCGGTTTACTTCATCCTCTCGATCTATGGATGGTGGCACTGGTGGCGGGGCGGATCAGGGCATGATTCACTACCCGTCACCCGAACAAGCCGCGGCCTGGCCGTTCTGCTCATTGCTGTTGGCACGGTTATGTGGCTGCTGATGTGGACCGTTACGGCACGCATTCCTGGTGTGGCACTGGCACATATCGATTCGGCACTGGTAGCCGGAAGCCTCATTGCCCAATGGATGATGACACGCAAGCTCGCGGAAAACTGGCTCGTGTGGATTGTCGTCGACCTGGCCTACGTTTCGCTCTTCACAAACCGCCGGCTGCCACTCACAGCCGTTCTGTATGGGGTCTTTCTCATGCTCGCTGTGACAGGGCACATCAAGTGGCGCCGCTCCTGGCGTTACTCGCTGGTACCCAGGGAGATATCTTGATGGCGGGTGACAGCGGAGTGACCGACAGAACGTTCGTACGTATCGTCATGACAGGTTCCGAAAGCGTGGGCAAGACTACACTCGGTGAGCGTCTGGCGGCACGGCTCGGAGCACTCTGCGTCCCGGAATTCGTGCGGGAATTCACGATGAAAAAGGGGGCTCCCCCCGATTTTTCGGACCGCGAAGCACTGACAATTGGGCAGGTCGAGCTGGAAGAGCTGTACATTGGACGCACGAGTGCTGAAGGCCGAAGATTTCTCATGCACGACACCGATCTTGTCAGCAACATCGTCTACAGTATCCACTATTTCGGAAGCTGTCCTGAATGGATCGAGCAACTCGCGGTCGCGAGGCAACCAACCCACTACCTTCTTCTCGACATCGATGTACCGTGGGTACCCGACGGTGTCAGGGATCGTGGCGACCAACGGCATGAGATGCACGCCCTGTTCGTGAACACGCTCCAGCGCCTGCAGGCACCATATTCGCTGATCAGCGGTGATTGGGACGCTCGCTATCGGGCGGCACTTGATGTAATCGGCACCCTCTGCATCGATTCAACCGTTGACATACCCCAGCCAGACATGTGATGAACGCTCCGCAGAGTTACAACAATCACACCAGGTTCGCACCCGCATATCATTTCTTCACCAGCCCACTTGCGCTGGCGTTCCTGATATGGAGCATCGTCCGTTTCGCAAGAACTCCCAGTGCAGACACAGGCTACTTTCTCGTAGGAAGTCTCGCGCTGGCTGGTGTAGTGGCAGTGTCCCGGCTTTCACCACTGCGGGTCCAGGACCGGCTCATCCGACTGGAAGAACAACTTCGTTTCCAGCGTACCCTCTCTCCCGAGCTTGTCACCCGGGCAATCGCCACGTTGCGTCCATCGCACTATGTAGCGCTGAGATTTGCCAGTGATAATGAGCTCGCGGAGCTGGTTGCGCAGGTCGTCAGCAATCCGGCAATGACACTTGATGACATCAAGCGAAGCATCCGTAACTGGCGTGCTGATAGCTTCCGTGTGTGAATGTACACGGAAGGCCTTCTCACCGATGGCACAATGACGGTCAACCGTGACCGGAAGCAGGGGTGGCAAACAGTTCCACCGGCAGGCCACCGTTGCTGGTACGAAGTACTGATGTGAGGGGCAGTCGGAGTTGGCCAAGCAGGGTGCGGTCTGCCGGCATGAGCATGGCCAGTCTCCATCCTGATCCGCCCGCTCGCACGACATCACCGATCCTCGCATGAAGCCCTCGGATATCCGCGCCTTCACTCACCCTGCGTCCATAAGGTGGATTGGTCAACAGCAACCCTTGAGGTCCGAGGCGTGAGAGATCCATCCGGGAAAGCGCCCCACGCTCTATTTGCAGATCTCCGGCGACTCCCGCCCGCTCCGCGTTCGCCCTTGCTGCCGCAATGGCTCCGGCATCGCGGTCGCGAAGCACCACCGATACCCCTACAGCTCCGCTGATCTTCCTGCGCGCTGCCGTTCTGATGCTGGCATACCGGGTACCTGCAGCATCTGGCCAGTACTCCATCGCGTACGTGCGGGACAACCCGGGCGCAATGCATCTCGCCCTGAGAGCAGCCTCAATGCCTATCGTACCCGAGCCGCAGAAGGGATCGGCAAGTGGCATTTCTCCGTTCCATGAGAGAGCGGCAAGCATTGCAGCTGCCATTGTTTCACGAAGCGGTGCTTTTGCCACCGCCTGACGCCACCCACGCCGATGAAGCAGGTCGCCCGAGCTGTCTGCGCTTATCGTGCACCGGTCCCGCTCCAGGCGTACAACGATGAGTTGCGACCGGCAACCTTCGATACCATGCAACAACCCCTCATCGTCGTCCTCGCTGCGCACTATCGGGCCCCTGATCAGCCGAACACCCTCGACCGATTTGGTGACACCACGCGCCACGCGCTCAGCAACGGCATCGGAGTGATACAGCCGGGACTTCCTGCAGGTCACCCGGATCCGCACGACCGCGCCCGCGGGGAGCACCTGTTTCCAGGGCACCAGGGCCACCCGCCTTTCGAGCGTGGCAAAGTCGCGTGCCCCGAATTGCGCCAGACGTACGAGCACGCGACTGGCCGTTCGCAACCAACAGTTGAGCGTGAATAGCTCCTCGTTGGTGACCCGAAGCGTCACCCCGGGCATGCTCACTTCGACCGGAGTTATACCCAGCGCCAGACACTCGGCAGCGACCACGGGTGCAAGACCAGGAGCAGCCACGACAAACGCATCACACATTGCCGCGTGTGGTGCCCCTGAATCGCCTCGTGAAACCCTGCGCCCGCCGCCGCCGCTCCGTTCCCGTGCCATGTCGACCGGGCCCGCTTGGCGACGGCCATGATGGTAGTCAGGCAGCCTGTTGGTCACCCATATCGCGATACCGACTGCTGAGGCAGGCACGACGCACGCCACGAGCCAGGAGAAGATCCCGGAACTCTCCTGCGGCGAGAGGCGGCGAGAACAGATAGCCCTGGCCCAGCTCACACCCAAGCTTGAGCAGTTGCCCCCGCTGAGCTTCCGTCTCTATCCCCTCGGCAACTGTGTTCATTCGCAACGTGTCTCCAAGCGCCACGATCGCGCTGGCCAGCACCGGTCCTTCGCCCTCCTTGTCGATGTAATCCACGAAGGTCTTGTCGATCTTGAGGATATCGATCGGATAGCGCTGAAGGTAGCCCAGCGAGGAATAGCCTGTGCCGAAGTCGTCAAGGGCGAGCGATACGCCGAGTTCCTTGAGCGCCGTCAGACGAGCCATGGAGAGCGCCGTGTTATGCATCAGCATGCTCTCGGTGATCTCGAGGGTCAGTTGCGCAGGGTCGAGATGGGACTCCGCCAGAACCCTGCGTACATCATCGACGATCAATGCGTCCTGCAACTGACGACCGGACAGGTTCACCGTGATGCGTATCGGCACTCCCCGCTCCCGGCTCCACGACTGAGCTTCGTGACAGGCGCGCTCAAGAACCCAGCGCCCGATCGGCACGATGAGACCGGTGGCTTCGGCAATCGGCACGAATACGCCCGGAGGCACAGTTCCGCGCTCGCTGCACTGCCAGCGTACGAGAGCCTCGGCACCGACTATGCTACCGGTCTCCAGAGCTACTATCGGCTGAAATTCCAGGAACAGCTCCTCGCGCTCAATGGCACGCCGAATATCCGCCTCCAGTACGAGCCGCTGAACGGCTGCATCATGCATGCTCTGTTCGAAGAGAACGTGCTGCCCCTTACCCCGTGTTTTCGCCACGTACATTGCCACATCGGCATTGCGTACAAGTTCGTCCGACGATTCGCATGGCGCTGACCGGGCAATGCCTATGGACGCGGCGACGAATACTTCCTTGCCATTGAGCACGAAGGGCCGTGACAAGGCAGTACCTACGCGAGCAGACACCTCCAGCACATCCTCGACCGAGTCAACAGCCTCCATGAGGATGCCGAACTCATCTCCCCCCAGACGTGCAATCAGGTCACTCTCCCGGGCACACGAGGCGAGGCGACGTGCGGCGTCAACGAGCAGGCGATCACCGACAGAATGTCCGAGCGAGTCGTTGACAGTCTTGAAATCGTCCAGATCGAGAAACAGGACCGTCACAGGTGTACCATGACGATTGCGCCTCGCCAGAGCGTGCCCGACCTCATAGAGGAACAGCGACCGATTGGCCAGGTCTGTCAGGGGGTCGTGAAAAGCCTGATGGATGTACTGCTGCTTTATCGCACTCTGCTCGGTGATGTCACGTGAGTTGATTACCAGGCCACGCACTACCGGCTCACGAAGAAGGTTCGCTCCCACATTGTCGACCGTCATCCAGCCACCGTCGGCATGCATCAGGCGCCATTCCTGCTTGACGGCACCTGATGACATGCCTCCCGTCACCATTCCGGCACCCGCAAGGCCTTCGAGAAAACGGGCTGTCTCCGACCGATCATCCACATGGACGAGATCGAGCAGATTTGTCCCGGTGAGTTGTATCGGGTCGTGACCGAAGATCGATGACATCGAAGGGCTGATGTATCGCAACGTACCATCCGGATCAACGATCATTATTACATCACTCGAATACTGGACCAACGCACGGAAGCGGGCTTCACTGTCACGAACCGACGCCTCAGCCTGTGCACTTACCGCTTCACGCGAGGCCGCCGATTGTCGCACAAAGGTAAAAACTGTGAGTGCCGCAGTACCCATGATCAGCGGCAACAGCTGCTGACGGCCCTCATAGACAGCCAGGAGCAGCAGGAAGATGAAGCCGAACGCAACCATCAGAAGTGGGAAGAGTCCGGCTGATCGCCCTGTTCTCGATCCAGGCCGAGGGCCAATGGTACCACTTGTTGCGATGCTGCATGCCGGGATTGCAGAAGCTGACAGCGACCGTTCCCTCCGGCGGCCGACAGCGTCTGATGGCAGCACAGGAGCTCCTCCCACGCCTTCCTGGCAGTCGGAATAAACGGTGTTTCCTGACAGATCTGGTAACCGATCGGTCACTGGGTGCATGGGTGCTCTGACGGGCGAGTTGTGAACATGCATTGGCGTGTGACCGTCCGTCCGACCCTTACACCCCCGGTCCGTTTGATGTTGAACCGGGAAGGGACGGTGTCTGTCGTCGGTGACTGTTTCGCGGTGCTACCCGCAATGCGAGGAGGCCAACGGTCACCGTACCATATAGCATCGGCTCGGCGATGTCCTTCTTGACTGCCCAGGTGAAATGCAGGCAGGCCGCAATCACCGATACATAGACGAGCGAGTGCAGCCTGATCCACCGTGGGCCCCCCATCCGCCTTACGGCGCTCTTCGTGGACGTCAGGGCAAGCGGCAACATCAACACGAATGCCAACATCCCTAGTGTGACATAACGATGCTCACTCACATCCTTCCACATCTCGTGCCAATCGAAAAACCAGTCCAGCACCACATAGACCGACAGGTGCGCCATCGCCCAGAAGAACGCGGCAAGACCAAGAAAACGCCGCTGGACCAGCAACCATCCCCACCCGGTGATGCGCATGACCGGCGTGACAGCCAGCGACGCGATGAGAAACCTGAGCGCCCAGAGGCCTGAGCCTCGCTGAAGCCTGTCAATGGGATCGGCACCCAGCCCGCCGAGGAGGAACTGCGCCACAAGCAGCGGTGCGGGAAGTACCACCAGAAGCCACAATGCCGGTCGCAACAGGTGACGAACCGTCGTTTCCGGTCCGGAAACCATGAGCTTCACGAGGGGGCCGGTACGCTGCTCAGTAATTCCTCCGCAGGTCCATTCCAGCATACATCGAGGCCACCTGCTCCGCGTAGCCATTGAACATCAGCGTGTTGCGGCGCATAAACTCGCCGATCCGGCGCTCTTTCGCCTGACTCCAGCGTGGGTGGTCGACGATTGGATTCACGTTCGCATAGAATCCGTATTCCGTCGGCAAGACATCGTTCCAGGTCGTCCTCGGCATGCGGTCCACGAATCGGATCTTCACGATTCCCTTGATGCCCTTGAAACCATACTTCCATGGCGTCACGAGCCGCAGTGGTGCGCCATTCTGGTTTGGAAGAGCCTTTCCGTACATGCCCGTTGCTAGCAGGGTAAGGCTATTGCTGGCCTCATCCATACGCAAACCTTCGGTATAGGGCCATGGCAGCACGCCCCGGCGCTGGCCTGGCATCCTCTTCGGATCGAGGAGTGTGGTGAATTCGACAAACTTGGCCCCGGGCAGTGGCTGCAGACGGGCGATAACGTCCCTGAGCTGCACACCCTGCCACGGAATCACCATCGACCAGGCTTCCACACATCTCATACGATACACCCGCTCCTGTACCGGCAGTTTGCCCAGCAGCTCATCGATGGAAAAGGAGCGCGGGGTCTTGACGAGGCCTTCAACCTGCACCGCCCATGGTGATGGCTGAAAACCCGTTGCCTGCTTCTTCGGGTCCTCCTTCCCGGTGCCGAACTCGTAATAGTTGTTGTAGCCGGTGGCATCCTCTTCCGGAGTGATCTTTTCTTCCTGCGTGCCAATCGCGCTGGCAATTGTCGGGACAGCAACGGTTCCGAGTGCCAGAGCCCCAAGCGCAGCCATGAACGAACGCCT
This sequence comes from uncultured Gemmatimonas sp., assembly GCA_964431565.1. Classification (GTDB taxonomy): domain Bacteria; phylum Gemmatimonadota; class Gemmatimonadetes; order Gemmatimonadales; family Gemmatimonadaceae; genus Gemmatimonas. Next base: position 19,994 of record CAYSKN010000002.1, on the reverse strand, counting down.
GTCTTGATAAAGTCCCTCGGGGGTGATTTCGGAAGACGGAATATCGTCAGGGCGACGAATCAGCATGACTGGAGAGATGAAGAAAGCGGACAGATATATGCTGATTAATTGTGCATACCATGAACGCGTTCAGTCAATCGAGGGTCTTGGAGAAACGCCGTATGCTCAGCGCGAAAAGCACTGCTGCAAGCAATGAGAGCGCCCCCAATTGTCGCAGAAGCTCGCCCGTCCCGACGCCCTTCAGCATGATTCCGCGCAGGATGTCAAGGAAATATGTGAGCGGCAGCAGCAGCCCGATCCATTGTGCCATCACCGGCATGGCGGCGCGGGGGAAGATGTACCCGGAAAGAAGAATACTTGGCAGCATGAAGAAGAAACTGAGCTGCATGGCCTGAACCTGGTTCCGTACCAGAGTGGAAATGAGGAGTCCCACGCCAAGACTGGCCATCATGAACACCAGGGCAAGGCCATATAACAGAAGCATGTCGCCCTCCATGGGGATCCCGAACATGAGAAATCCCAGCGCCAGCACAACCGTCATCTGCACGTAGCCTACGACGACCGAAGGAACGAGCTTGCCAAGCATGATGCTCGACTTGCCTACGGGTGTGACGATAAGCTGTTCAAGTGTTCCCAGTTCCCGCTCACGCACGATGGCGGTGCTCGTAATGAGCGTCATCGTTATGGTAAGAAGAACGCCAATGATCCCCGGCACAATAAACACGGCACTTCTCTGGGCGGGGTTGTACCATGGGCGCACACGGATGTCGACAGGGGGCTGTATCCGGAGGCGTGCTGCAAGCAGTTGTGCACCACGGGCCTGCGCGGCCAGTTGTGCACCAGAAATGGCAGCTCCCGACGACTGTGGGTCAGCGGCATCGATAAGCAACTGCGCTATTCCTGTTCTGCCACGCTTCACATTGCGCTGATAATCCGGCGGAATGACGAGTGCCACCCGCGCATCGCCACGTTCGATCCACTTCTTCGCCGTGCCACGATCGGCGACACTCGCAATTATCCGGAAGTTGTCGGTATTGGCCAGCACCTGTATGAGCTCCCTGCTCTCACTCGACCGTGATTCATCCACGACCACAGTGGGCAAGCGGCGCACCTCGGTCTGAATGGCGTAGCCGAACAACACCAGCTGTACAGCTGGCAATCCGGTCATGATTGCAAAGGTGAGCCGATCCCTGCGCAGGTGCAGAAATTCCTTCCACAACATGGGCCACACTTTCCAGTGTGAAACAGGACGGACGAGACGGGTGATCATCATGGGGATCCCTGCTTTTCGTCGCGTTCCTGCAGCATGATGAATGCATCTTCCACGGACGCAGCATGGAACTGCTGCATTATTTCCCCCGGTGTCCCGAGCCCGATGAGATGACCGCGGGACATGAAGGCAAGTCGATGACACCTTTCGGCTTCATCCATGTAATGCGTGGTGACAAGGGCAGTGGTGCCACCGCGTGCCAGTGAGTGAATGACTTGCCAGAATCTGCGTCTGGCTGCCGGATCAACCCCCGCAGTGGGTTCATCCAAGAAGATGAGGTCAGGCCGGTGTGCGGTTGCGCAAGCCAGCGCAAGCCGTTGCTTCCACCCGCCGCTCAAGGTGCCTGCACGCTGATGCAAGCGTGAACCCAGCGCGAGTGTCTCCACATGTTCGGCGAGGCGTTCCCGCCGCTCACGACCGATCAGACCGTACGCCGACGCATAGAAACGGAGATTTTCCTCGACCGTCAGTTCGTCGTAGAGACCATACCTCTGTGACATGTAGCCAATGCGTTGCTTGACGTATTCGGCCTGGGTCGTGACATCGAAACCAGCCACAAATGCCGTGCCACTGGTCGGCAGAATCAGCCCGCACAGAAGACGTATGACCGTCGTCTTGCCTGACCCGTTGGGGCCAAGCAGCCCGAACACCTCACCACGCATGATCTCCAGGTTGAGGCCAGCCACTGCCACCAGGCTGCCGAACCTCTTGTGGAGAGCACTTGTCTCCACCACTGACGGTGAATCCTGACCAGCGCCCGTCACGTGACAAGTCCGAGCGCTGAACCTGCGCCATCAGCACTTCTGCCGCTTGCACCGGGCGAGGGGTCACCGATCAGCACGGACGCCAGGAAGCTGTACGGTTACCGGCAGACCGGCACGCAAACGCCGCGTGCTGTCCCTGAATTCCACTTTCACCCTGAAGAGAAGATCATTTCGCTCCTGTTCTGTCAGGGCGACACGTGGCGTGAATTCCGCCCTGGAGGCAATGGCCGTAACCCGACCGGGAAAGCCTGTGGTATCGCCATCGAGATATGCGATCAGGGTGTCACCGGAACTGAGGTATCGCAACACGAACTGCGATACATAGATACGCGCCCATGGCCTGTCAGGCTGTCCAACCGTGATGGCGCTCTGGCCTGCCTGAAGCACTTCACCGGGCTCCACGTTCCGGCTGGTAATCACGCCGTCTATCGGCGAAACCAGAACAAGATCGTTTGAGGTGGCCCGGAACGCGTCGGCAGCAGCACGGGCACCGCGGACTTCCGCCGCTGCCGCCTCGCGCTGTTCACGTCTGGGGCCTGCGCGTACAAGAGCGAGTACATCACGGGCAGCATCGCGCCGGCTGGCAGCCATTCGCGCAGCCGCCCTAGCCGCGTCGAGAGTGGCAACGCTCACATCGTTTCTTGCAGCGAGGGGTTCGAGACGCGCAAGGTCCATTGCGGTACGCTCCGCATCCGCCTCGGCAACCCGCAATTCGGCTGCTGCCCGCGAAAGTTCCTCAGGGCGCGCCCCACGTGCCAGCTCACGTTCGTTCTCCGCCGCTGCCGCAGCCCGAGCATCCGCCTGTGTGGTAGCCGGTACCAGCGTTGGCGTGCCGAAGATCGCAAGCGTATCACCGGCTGCCACAACGTCACCTTCCAGCACCAGGACCTGTACAGCACGCGCAATCTGTTGCGGGCCGATATCGATTTCGATCATCTCCAGCACCCCCACAGCTGCAGCTGGCCGGTCAGCACTGCAGCCGGAATTCCCGACCAGCAGGATGGCCAGCAATGAAATCACAGATAGGTTGCCAGTAGGAAGCATCATCTGATGCGTTGCAATGAGGTTCAGACCGTGGAGCAGCCGCGGACGGTATCAGGGGGCACACGACAGCTCAGAGCCCAGCTTGCCAGATAATTCGGTCGAAGGCAATCCCCGGCGGGGGGCACGCCATGCCGGCTACAGAATTACCTTGATGTTCTGCAACGGACCCTCGAGGCCGGCCGTGGTACACGACAGGCATGCTCTGCCGGACCAGCGCTACCAAGGACCACTGTGAAATCCCCAACACCCTGCTGACCCTTACCAGTGCCAATTACCATAACTGTCCGCAAGAACGGGCCCTTCCGCATTTCCGCCGAAGACGCTGTGCAGGTTGTACTGGTCGATCATGAAGGAAATATCATTCCTCCACGCGCCGAAGGTCGGCCTATGGCGCTCTGTCGTTGTGGTCATTCACAGGCGAAGCCTTTCTGTGATGCCTCGCACAAGACCTGCGGATTTGTTGACCCACCTGAGCCGGTCGATACGTCGGATGGTCACGATAGGCGTGGTGAATAGCTGCCACGGACACAGCATGCGCGAACGACTTCTGAACTGGTGGGCGTGGGCGGAGACGATACTGTGCGTAATCATCGCCACGCCACTTGTCGGCATTGTTTTTTCGGCCACGGCTCCGTTTGACAGCGGGCGCTATGCTGCAGGGCGTGCTTTTCGTCTTGTGGGAGTATTCGCAACGCGCATCAACGGATTGTGGCACTTCCGGACACGTGGCCGTCTCGCAGATCCCCGCCGGCCATATGTGGTGATTGCCAATCATGAATCCTATGCCGATGTCTTTCTGATCAGCTGCTTTCCCTGGGAGATGAAATGGCTCAGCAAGGATGCCATGTTCAGGATCCCGGGCATGGGATGGATGATGCAGATGGCAGGTGACATCAAGCTCATCCGCGGCGATCGTGACTCGACACTCAACGCGATGTCCCAATGCCGCGACCGGCTGGCGAAGAAAGTGAGCGTGATGATTTTTCCCGAAGGGACAAGATCACTCACACCGGAAATGCTGCCATTCAAGGATGGTGCGTTCCGTCTGGCTATCGAGGCTGGGGTACCGATCGTTCCGATTGCGCTGGCTGGCACACGCAACGCCATGGCTAAGGGTACATTCCGGTTTCAGCGGGCACGGGCATTGGCCGAGGTGCTCGAACCCATCGAGACCGATGGAATGACGCTGGGCGACATAGGCAAGCTCAAGGCAATGGCCCGCGACCGCATTGAGGAGAGCCGTCAGAAGCTGGCGTCCGAACTCGATGCCGGTCCGCAGAAAAACGGAGATACTTCAGGTCCGGCATGAGGGGTCTCATGCGCATGATTGCTGATCCGCACACTGATCTGACGGATGAACACAATGCGAAGTCCCCGTACCAAGGAAGATCTCGATTCACTGCTGAGTGAGCCCGACACGGCCACCAGGACGGCACTCGCCGACGTTGACGGCGATGTGATTATTCTGGGTGCAGGCGGCAAGATCGGTCCGTCACTTGCGTGCATGGCCCGCCGCGCCATTGCCGATCAGCGCCGCAAGGTGATCGCGGTGTCGCGTTTCAGCGATCCATACGCAGAAGCGATGCTTGCGAGCGCGGATGTGGTGACAGTGCGTGCTGACCTCAGTGATCCAGCGACGATGAAGGAGCTTCCTGACGCGGCAAACGTTCTCTGGCTTGCTGGTCAGAAGTTCGGCACGAGCAATGACCCGATCGGTGCCTGGACGCACAACGTTGTTGCTTCCGTTCATGCTGCAGAGCGCTTCAGCGGCTCACGTGTGGTATGCTATAGTACGGGTAATGTGTATGGCCGTACTGAGGTGGCGGCGGGAGGCTCACTGGAGAACAATGATCTCCGGGCTGATGGAGAGTACGCCGCGTCGTGCATAGGGAGGGAGCGCGTGTTCGCTGGCATTGCACGTCGAACGGCATCTCCGCTGCTTCTGTACCGCCTCTTCTATGCCAACGATCTCCGCTATGGCCTCGTCACCGAAATAGCCCTCAAGGTATTGAATGGCGAACCTGTATCGCTCGACACGGGATACGTCAATGTGATCTGGCAGGGCGATGCGAATCGTCTGGCGCTCCGCGCTCTCGGTCTGGCAGCAGTACCGGCAATGGCGCTCAATGTCACGGGGCCGGTCGTATCTGTGCGCGAGATCGCTACACTGCTGGCGCGGCATGCAGGCATGAAGGCGCACTTCATCGGCGAGGAAGGCACTGAGTCGCTGCTGGGGAATGTGACAGCGCTCAGTAGGTACTTGCCGCATACTGCACTGCCCCTGCAGACGCTGTGCCAGTGGGTGATAACATGGATCCAGTCGGGTGGCCACCTGCTCGCCAAGCCAACGAAGTTCGAGGTGCGTGATGGACACTACTGAACCTGGCGGCAGTGGTATTCCGGATGACTTCGACATTCGCCGACATCTTCTGACCGGGCACGTGATCCCGGCACATCCGCTCGCGCTCACCTCATCGCGGATGATGGATGAGCGTCATCAGAAGGCACTCACCCGCTACTACGTGGCTGCCGGCGCGGGCGGTATCGCCGTAGGCGTGCACACCACTGGATTCCCGATACATGACGGTGATGTTGGATTGTACAGACCGGTACTGGAACTCGCCGCCGAGACAGCCACAGCCGCACTCTCCGTTTCTCCACGACCGTTCATACGCGTCGCTGGTCTCGTTGGCGACACGGCACAGGCACTTCGGGAAGCCAGAACGGCGATGGACCTTGGCTATCACTGCGGCCTGTTGTCGCTCGGTACATGGCGGGATTCAACGGATGCCGAGATCATTGCTCACTGTCGTCGCGTGAGTGAAGCGATTCCACTGTTCGGTTTCTACCTGCAGCCTGCTGTCGGAGGACGTCGGCTTGGCCACACCTTCTGGCGGGAGTTCGCTCAGATCGCGAACGTGGTGGCAGTCAAGATTGCACCATTCGACCGCTATGCGACGCTCGATGTGGTTCGCGCAGTCATTGAGGCCGGACGGGAGGACATTGCACTCTATACAGGCAATGATGATTCGATCATTCCCGATCTCGTCACGGACTTCCGTATCATGAACGACGGACGTCCGATCACGCGGTACTTCCCGGGTGGATTGCTCGGGCAATGGGCGGTATGGACGTCACGTGCGGTAGCCATGCTGAACGACATCAAGTCATGGCGTGAGGGTGGCAGCACCGCGCTGCCTTCGGAGTGGCTCACCCGCGGTGCTTCACTGACGGCGGCAAATGCGGTCATTTTCGATGCCGCCAATGCATACCGAGGCTGCATTCCTGGTATCCTTGAGGTGTTGCGCCTCAGGGGTCTTGTGCGAGGAACATGGACCCTCGACGCCGCAGAACAGCTTTCACCAGGCCAAGCCGGGGAAATCGCCAGGCTGTCCATGCTCCATCCCGAACTTGCAGACGACGCATTTGTCGAAGAACACATCGACGACTTTCTGCGCTGACCGAGATCCGGTCATACCATGTGCCGCTACCATGCATTGACGGTTCATATGGCATACTGGCAGTGATCACTTCAATTCATGCAACAGAATATGTTCCAGAGTGGGAGCATTCCACTCGAACCCGGCATTCGCGAGCACAGTGGGAAGCACCCTCTGACTTGCGAGTACGGTTAGATCAGCCATCTCCTTCCCGAGAGCCAGTCTCAGCATCAAGGCGGGTGCCCTTGCGCGGGTCGGACGTCGCAATATCCTGCCCAGCACCCTGGTATAGTCACTGTTGGTGACCGGCTCGGGTGCTACGAGGTTCACTGGTCCGCTCAGTGCCTCATTTTCCAGACAGAAAAACATCGCTCTCAAGTGATCGGTCAACGAAATCGGGCTCATCCATTGGCGTCCATTGCCCAGTACCCCACCCAGTCCGATCCTGAAGAGCGGTACCTGCGCTGCCAATGCGCCACCATCTCTCCCCAGTACAATGCCGGTTCGCAGATGCACTACCCGAATGCCCGCGGCGTGAGCCTCTGCGGTTGCGTCCTCCCAGGCGACTGCCGTCTCTGCAAGAAAATCATTCCCGGGCGAACTTCGCTCGTCGAGTGTCTCATCACCACGGCTCCCATACACGCCCACGGCCGATCCACTGAGGAGTACCCGAGGTGGATGGTCGAGTTGGGCTAGGCTTTTCGAAAGCAGCCTGGTGCCATCGACACGACTCCGCCGGACAGTCTTCCTGCGGGACGCCGTCCATCGCTTAATGATCGGCGCACCTGCCAGATGTATCACTGCGTCCACACCTCTCAGCGCACCGGCGTCGAGCACACCGCGCAGAGGATCCCACGACAGATCGACCGCTCCGGGGTGTACGCGGCCACGTCCGATGCGAATCACATCATGCCCGGACGACGCCAATACCACCGTCAGAGCCGAACCGATGAAACCGGTCGCACCGGTCACGGCTATCCGTTTGGGGTTCCCAACAGTCCCTACCATCCTCCGGTATCCCCGAGATCCAGTACCCTCCAGCAATACCAGCTCGCAACGCTTGCCCACGGGCGCCACTTGCGCGCAATCTTCTCGAGGCGGGCGGTATCCGGCAGTTTCCTGGTTCGGTAGATGCGCTGGGCACCCTTGCGGACCCCCAGATCTAGTACTGGGAGTACATCAGGCCGACCCAGACGAAACATGAGAAACATCTGTGCAGTCCACGGTCCGACACCCCTAACCTGTACTAGCGCATCGACGACGGCACCATCCGACATGGACGCTATGCTTTCCAGCGGCAACCGACCATCCGACACGTGATCGGCGAGATCCTTGATGGCACGCACCTTGGCCAGCGACAAGCCACACGAGCGCATTACTACATCGTCCATGCCAAGTACCGCAGTGGCCATCGCATGATCTGCCACCTGAGCGCTCCTGGCAGCCGGCAAGTGCTGGAGCAGGCGGCCGTGAATGATTGCCGCTGCCGAGCCTGAGAGTTGCTGGTAGACGATGTTGCGCAGGAGGTGGCTGAAATGCGTGCCTTCAGTCCGCGGCAGGAGTGTACAAGGCCCCACTGCTGCAATTACTTCAGCCAGTCTCGAATCCCGGCCAGAGAGTTCGGCGATCGCGCGGCGGAGGCGCGGACGAGTGAGTGGTGCGGGTGGACCGGTGACCGGGAATGGCCGCAGCACCGACACGGAGGTATGAGCCATTCACTACAATACAACACGATGCGTATCCGGTGCCTACTCCAGTGCAAGTATCCTTTCGATATTCAGCAACCACTTCATCTGATCTCCGGCTCTGACGACTCCGTGCAGGAATTCCATATCGAGGGCTGCCATGAACGGAGGCGAGTACTCAATATCGTCCTCGTCAACTGGCATGATCTCACCCACGCGGTCGACAAGAAGACCTGCGCGCACGTTGTTCGCCTGAACCACCACGATGCACGTCTCGTTCGCTCCGTCAACCTTCATCGGGAGCATGCGACGCAGACTCATGACCGGGACGATCCTTCCGCGCAGATTGATCACGCCCCGTATATGTGGGGGGACCCGGGGAACCCGCGTGATAGGCTGCATGCCGAGAATTTCGGAAATCCGGAGAATCTCGATCAGAAACTCTTCATGAGCAACGGTGAACGCCACGTACCCGCATACGGCCGGGCACGTCGCGCCTGTACCTCCTGCCCTTGATGATGACACCACGCTCACCCGTCGTACCTCCACGCTATCAGGAAGCAAGAACGCACGCCGCCGCCTCCTTGTCAGAAACAGCAAGTGTTATGATCTCGCTGATATCCAGAATAAGGCCTACCTCGCCATCGTCGAGAATGACCGCACCGTCAATGCCATTCACCCGCCAAGGCGCGTCACCGAGCGTCTTCGCCACTACGTGAAGTGGGCCAAGCAGTTCGTCCACCAGCAGAGCAACACGACGATTGGTATCACCTACCACAACAAGAAGCCCTTCTTCCGGACGATGTATTGCGCCCTCCACCTCCAGAAGAAGGTGCAGGCGCGCAATGAGCAGTTTCTCGTCCTGCAGAACAACAGTTTCACGGGTACCAGGTGGCGAGGATAGCATTGATGGCACCGGGCGGAAGCTCGTGTGAATCTGCGCGAACGGAACGATGAAACGCTCCGTGCCCACCCGTACGAGCATACCATCTGTGATCGCAACAGCAGGCGGAAGATGAATTGTGAAGGTGGTGCCTCGTCCGTGTCGGGATACAATGTCAATACGGCCACGGATCGCCTCAAGATTCCGCCTTACCACGTCCATTCCCACTCCGCGTCCGGACATGTCCGTCACTCTATCTGCCGTGGACAATCCCGGCGCGAAGATGAGGTGCGCTATTTCAGCCTCGTTCATTCCCTTGACGTTGGTAATGATCCCCCTTTCCATGGCCTTTCTCGCTATCCCTTCGTGCTGCAAGCCCCTCCCGTCATCGCTAAGTTCAATAACCACGGCCCCAGAAGCACGCCCTACGCGCAGACGAATGGTACCCATGGCCACCTTCCCGCTCGCAGCGCGCTCCGGGGGAGACTCTAGCCCATGATCCACAGCGTTGCGTATCATGTGGGTAAGCAGTTCGTTCAGGAGATCGACCATGTTGCGATCCACTTCGACGTTATCACCCTCGATGATTAACTGCACTGACTTGTCGGTTCCGGCAGCTGTGTCACGCGCTAGCCGCACAAGCTTCTGGCAGGTCGGACGCAATGACACCATGCGCATTGATAACGACAGCTCGCGGAGCTCCCGTGCAACCGAAGATGCCTCATCTGCCTTGCGCTGCAGTTCCTCATTCATCACGCCGCCGACGGATGTGCCGGCCGCAATCATTGATTGTGCCACCACAAGTTCACCGGCCATGTCTATCAGTCGATCGAGTCTGTCGGTGCGAACCCGTAGTGTAGATGCGTCTCTCATATCGGATGGCATTCTCGAACTGCCGACCGCCGATACGCTTGACACGGTGTTCATACGCGGGATCGCCGGACAAGCAGATGCACCATGATCGGAATCGGACCGGACCGATGACTGGCGAGTATCCATTTGCCCGCTGCGAATCCGGATCTCTGCCGAATCATCATCGGCGTGTGTCAATGCTGACGAGGCAATGGATTCCAGTAGGTCGAGATTTCTGCTCTCCCACACGGCTCGAGCAGAATCCGTGGAGCCATCGACTACAGCCGCGAGCATGTCCCTCAGGGTATCCACGGCGCGGAGTGCGGTATCAGCACAATTCCCCGTATATGCCAGGTCGTGATCGCGAACGCGACTCAGCAATGACTCGACTTGGTGAGCGAGTGCAGCGACAGAGCGAAGGCCAAGAGAGGCCGAGGTGCCTTTCAGAGTGTGAAAGGCGCGAAAGGCTGTGTTGAGTGCGTCCCCATCACGTGGATCAGCTTCAAGAAGAAGAAGCGCCGTCTCTGCGCTCGCCAGCCGGTCGTTGCTCTCGCTGAGAAAGTCGGCCACGAAGGTGCGGTCGGGAGCCTCGGGCAGGTAGTCCGGAAGGTCATTCTCAGGCTGCCGGGACGCCCTGATCAGTTCCGTGCCGTCCTGAAGTGAGGCATCGTAAAGTGGCAAAGGCAAAGGCGCCCCGTTTGCTCTCACCGCCTCCTCGATCGAAGCTCTTGCGGCCTGAAGGCTGGCTTCAGCCTCTCCCCGCGCACCGCTCAGGACGTCGCCCAGATGCCTTATTGCCCTTGCAACAAAGGGCTGCGCACGGATCGACACCATGTTTCCGAATGCGAGATCCGTAAGCATCTTACGCAACACCGTCAGGCCTGCAGCATCGCTTGCCATGAGGTGTGTCGTCAATGTTGCTGCGTGGCCTGGTGTCGGTCTGGGCACGGATCGCTGAGAAGGACTTGGCAGTACTGGTAGCCAACAGTGGCCGGAAGCTCTGAATGAAGTTTCGGCCGAAGCGGGGTGCGGCTCCAGCTTACCGAAATGGTCAGCTGATGTGATATACAAACGGCCCCCACCGGGAGAGCGGGGGGGCCGTGGATCTGCCGACCATCCGGGTCGACCTAAGAGACTGATATCCTGCCCAAACGGAATAACTCATCGGCAAGTGCCTGACGTTTGCGGACATTGGCACTCGTCGCACACGAATCGAAGGTGTTCGGGTCGGGTGCCCGAACCGATCCGAACGATTCCTGTCGATCGCCATTCTGGTCGAACAGACAAACCACCTCGGCGAGCCGTTGCTCCATGTCCAGCATCACAGAGGAGGCGTGGGCGAGCTGCTGTGACGTGATATCCTGAAACTGGAGTGCGCTCATCATCCTGAATAGCTCGTCCCGCAATGCGGTCCTGATGTCAGCAGCCCTCGTACTGCCGGTAGCACCCACACAATCAACCAGATCCAGTTCGTCCAGCAGGCATGTTGCCCTTTCGCATGAGTCAAGGATATCGATGGCAGCATCTTCTGTAGCAGTGGTCACCTCCACGATCTTCTCATGCGTCTTCACGAGTCGCCCCAACGCCGTCTCGCGAAGAGCCGTACGGCTTGCCCGAAGATGCCCGAGGACGTCCTGAATTCTGCTGCTCGCCTGCTCAAGGATCGCGCTCAGGTCAGCTGGCGGTATCAGACACTGTGCCGACCGGTTGCGATGCGTACCACACAGACCGTTGATTTCCTGATCAACCAGGCGGAGTGCCGCCTCAGATGCATACAGTACGTCCTGCGCACGTGAATCCGTCATGTCGTTTTCTCAGGTAGCCGCTGTGGGCAGAAGTGCGTCGATCTTTTCCCTCAGCAGCTGCGGAGTGAATGGCTTCACCAGATAATTGTTTACACCCGCCTCCATGGCGGTGATGATGTCCTCCTTCACCGAACGCGTGGTCACCATCAGCACCGGAACGTCCTGGCCGTCAGCACGGGCGCGCAGTGCTTTCGCGAATTCGGTTCCGGTCATGTTCGGCATGTTCCAGTCGGTGATGATGAACGTGACCGAGCTGTCGAACAGGTCCAACGCCTCGCGTCCGTCTGCGGCCTCTACAGTCTCAGTGAAACCGATCCGTTGAAGTGAATTGACGACTATCCGGCGCATAGTTGCCGAATCGTCCACCACGAGGAACTTCATACAGGTGTTCTCCCGGATACCTCAAAGGGAAGAGCGATTGCTAGATGTCACCACGGGTGAGAATGCGCCTGGCAACCTGGTCTACGACATCAAGCGTGTTGTATGCGCCCGAAAGAACTCTCTGGCGGAGTTCCGCCACGTGATCCGGATCAAGCGCTTCGCGTTGCTCGGTATTCATCCTCCGGCCCGCATCCGAAATCTGTACCGAGTCAGACTTGACCGGACGCGTTACTGGAGCCGGCTCAACCTCCGATGCCGGACGCTGGGTCGTCGTCGGCTTGACCGCCGCCGTCCGCAGAGAATCGATGTAACTGTTGATCTTCATCAGGTCCTCCTCCTCATTCAATGACTATCGGCAGCTCATCGCGGTAACTTGACTGAGTCGGGCATTCTTGATCTCGGAACAGAGCGCCCGACGTGAACCGGAACAGCAGGCGAGGCCAGTTTCGCCACTGTCCGGGAAGAATCCGCGGGAAAGCGGACATCGAGAACTGGCGAATTGGCCGGTCCCGGCTCGTCAGTCTGGTAGACCCTGCATACACCGGCATGCCACGGGCGTGTCTCGCCCCGGGTTGCCAATATTGCCGCTCGCAGTCGGAGTTGCTCCACATCATCAAGCTCCAGAGCCGCCTCCCGGGCCAGTGCCAGATCAAATTCGTCCAGCGTCTCCTGAAGAATCTGTCCGAATCGCTCCGGTGATTCCGACATGATCAGCGTACCCGATCCACCAGCCGGGCGGACTGCGGCACAGCGTAGCCGACAGACGCGTGAGCCGTTCGCTGAACCGCATCAAGCTCAGCCCTTATCTCCTCGGCCCGGCGTGCCACGCGTGCAATGAGATCCATCGTGGTACGATGAGAAGCGCTGAGGGCAGAGCACACATCTGCAATCAGAGAATCCGCCTCATCCACGGCCCGCTCGGTTGCCGCAAACAACGGGCTGTCAGCCCTTGGCCTGTCATGACGAAGTATGACGAGCTGTTCCGCCAGATCCTGCATGATCTCATCACGCTGTTCCAGAAGGGCAAGAAGGCGATGCTCGTCGGATGTGGATAACACGGACGCGTCACGCGCGATTCCATCTGCAGCGGCACACAGCGTCAACGCCTCACGTGCCGCTGCACGGCGTCGCTCAACCCGGCTGTCGGCCGAGGGCTGGGACGCATCTACATGACCACGGCTGTTCCCCATCATCAGAGATCGGCCGCTCCGGCTCATGCTGTCTTCAGCCGTTGTGCGGCAAGCTGGCGCTCGGCACCAACGAATCCATCGCGCAGGCTTGCAGCTATCGTGACCAGTTTCTTCATCACGTGGAGATCATTTCGCCTGCCCACATCAAGCAATTCCACCAGCATCACCTGGTAGATGCCGGCCAGATCCACCCCAAGCCCTCCACCCTTCTCCACATCCAGCGAGGAAAGCAGTTCTACTACGAGCCCACGGGCTCGGCCCAGTGCCACAACACGGCCCTCGATATCTCCGCGCTCCATGGCAATGAGCGCACGTTCCAGATTGATCACTAGCTGCTCGAAGACAACACAGACCAGCCTCTCAGGTGAGGCGGCCATGATTTCCATCTCGCGATAGTTGGATTGCAATGCGGTGTATGACATGCGTTTTCAAGGGGCCACAGTGAGTTGATCGGGACCGGATATGATGCCGATCACACTGGAAGTATCGGTTACTTCTGGCGAGGCTGAAGCGCCTGTATGGATGCCAGCAGCGAACCGCTCTGTTGTTGCAGTCTGGACAACGACTCCTCCATACGTGTGTATTGCTCGACGAGTTGCTGCCTGCGGTCCTCCAGTCGTTTTCTGAGTTCTGCTTCGCGGCTCTGCAAGCCGTGGACATTCTCGATGATGCTGTTAATTGAGGTACTGATTGGGCCTTCACCGTAGCGGCTGGCACTGTCCGTCGCCACGACGAACGCACCGCCAAGCCCAGCGAGGCCAAACAGGGCCTCAACCTCTGTCGGCTTGTCGGCGAAAGCCTTCCTGAAGGTATCCTCGCTGAAGGTCAGTCGACCTTCACGGTCCAATATCAGCCCCACGTTGACAGCACGCCCATACGCAGGGTTGCCGGTCACTTCAGTACGCAGCGCCGACGTGAAGGAGCTGATGATTCCGCGCAGATTGCTGTCGGCATACAGCGGCGCATCAGGTTGGCGCTGCTCATCAAAGAACTTACGGATCTCGTTGTAGGCGTCGACCAGTTTTCTGGTGGCGTCGACCGCACCACCCTCATCCCGCTCTATGGCAAGATCCGTCGTTGTGCCTGGCTCTGCGGACCGCAGAGTGATGGCAACGCCACTGACCACATCCGAGAAGGTGTTGGATGAACGGGTGTACTGCTGTCCGTCGACCAGTACAATGGCATCCCGTCCCTGTTGCAATTCACGACTGCGACCGGTCACCGATGTACTCGTTGCACCGAGAGCACCGGAAGTGCCGTCAGCGTGCGTAATGGTCAGTGACAGCGTCATACGTGAGGCGCCGCCTGTATCGTCTGTGAGCAATATGCGGCCATCGAAGCCAAGTTCTGCTGTTGCAGTACGCGATCCTGCTCCGAAACCAGCGTTGGCATCGTTGATACGGTTGATAAGGGACTGGACCGTATCGCCTGCTCCCACAACTATTCCATAGGACACTGAAGTACCATCACCCCTGGTCCCGCGGATGTTGATGGCATCACCAACTGCCACCTCTGCCGGGACTCCATCCACACCAAGGGCCGTCAGCAGCGTAGCAGAAGATGCCGGTCCGCCACCAGCCTCTGTGAACGTGGATGTCTGTACGGTCTGACGGACAGTGCCAAAGCCGCCTGCGGTGATACCGAGAGCATCGATGACGGCCTGGGAGTTCGGGTCACCGTCAACTGTGCTGACGTTGCCATCGATTACCAAGCGATAGCGCGTCTGATCACCGTACGGCTCCGCTTCCACCGATGCCGATCCGCCAGCTGCCCTGATCTTCATTGCGATCGTCGCGATCGACTCGTTCTCAAGATCGACCATGATCGTCCTGTCCCCGATACGGATAGAGGCAGGCGACGGATTGACCGACAATCCCATTGCCGATGCGGCGGCAACGGTGGCCGAAGCGGCCAGACCTGATCGCGAGTCCAGCAATCCCAGCGAGCGAGCGAGCCCTTCTGCGCCATCACCTATATCGATCTGGCTGGCACCAGATGAGTTGTTGGTGAGCACCAACTTGCCCGCAGTGCCGCCTTCCGAGATGATCGTTGCCGTAACACCCGCATCGGCAAGATTAATCCTGTCACGGATGAGAGTGAGTGAATCAGATGCATCAACGGCAATCGTCTTGCCATTTAGCGTAAATGAGCCGGACACATCGCGCACGGCAGAGACATCCGCAAACGAGGCGCCCGCCAACCTGGAAGTCTCGGCCAGCTGCACCACCTCAACCCTGTACCTGCCTGCGGTTGCAGTCGAAGTCGGCGCCGCGGAAATCAGACCGCGGCCGCTTGAGGAGCTTGTCGGAGTACTGGCCTTGAAACCTCCAAGACCAGTGCGACGAACAGCAAGTGCGGCGCTGTTCAGGTTGTTGACGAGCGTCTGCAGCGCTGTCCACGCATCCTTCTGCTTGTTGCGCTGGGTAATGCGATCACTTACAGGCGTGACCGTGCGGGCTTCCAACAACTGGATCGTCGTATCGACGATATCGTTCCATTGGATGCCGCTGCTGAGCCCACCGACGTTCATCGAGACTGCCACTTGTACCTCCGATCCATCTGCTCAAGATCATACCCCGGGTTTGGCCATCCGACCGAACCCGGGGAAGGTCATTGCGACGCTGTCCAGGAATTACCTGAGCAGGCTGAGCACGCTCTGCGAGCTCTGGTTCGCCTGTGCAAGCATCGCTTGTGCTGCCTGCGTGAGTACGGTGTTCTTGGTGAAATTCGCCATTTCCTCGGCCATGTCGACATCACGTATGGTCGATTCCGCTGCCTTGACATTCACGATTGCTGACTTGAGGTTCTGCACCGTGTAGTCCAGTCGGTTCTGACCGGCACCGATCTTTGCCAGTGTGTCGTTGACAGTTGTCAGGTTGGTGTCGGCGTTGGCAACCGATGTGGGGTTGGCCGTTGCACCAAGGGCGGCATCCACCGCGAATGTGGCTCCGGTATCGTCCACCGCGAAGCTGTGGCTGGCCAGGACATTGGTGCCCTGGAAAGTCGCTGAACCGCGGATACGTGTGATCTCAGCAGACAGCGTCGACACTTCTGCCGTCAGGGTTGCTGACACCGTCGCATTCTGGCCGGACGCGGCCGACACCAGCAGTTCCTTCTGACGCTCAATGATGCGCTCGATGGTCGACACTGCACCTTCGGCGATCTGGAGCAGTGCGTTACCCTGCTCAGCATTGTTTGCGGCCGCCTGCAGGCCACGGTGCTGCGCACGCAGCTTGTTGGCAATCGCCAGACCTGCCGCGTCGTCACCAGCACGGCTGATACGCAGACCCGAGCTCAGCTTCCGCATGCTGCTCTCGGTAGCCATGTTGTTGACAAATGCGTTACGTGAAGCCGTGAGTGCACCGACGTTGGTATTGATACGCATGTGTACTGATCCTCCCTGATGTTGTAGCTGGGGCTTCCGTGCCCCGTCCGGACCCGTGTTTCGGATCGCGGTCAGTTCTCAGTTTCGTCAGAGAGACAACGGACTTTAGCGTGAACCGATATGCTGCAACGCGATTCTGCCACTTCGTCACAAAGTGACCATCAGTTCAAGGCTCTCATTCAAGTTGACGGCCCATCATCACCCGCCCGGCCAACCACTGTATCCCCGGTATGAACACCTCTGACACCGCCTCGCCCCCATTGTCAATCGCGCCCCACGACGCATTGGCCGCCGGAGAGATTGCACTTCAGGGCGGGCGCTATGCCGAGGCCGCGCGGCTCTTCGAAGCGGCAGCGGCCATGATGCCGCCGAGCCTTTCGGTGGCACGGATGGTAGCGGGTGCATGGCAACTGGCGGGAAGACGCGCTCTCGCCCGTCGTGCCCTTCTATCGGTCATGACGCCGCCCATACCACCCTCACATGGTGCCAGTACGGGTTTCCCTGGCGTCTTGACGCCGTCAGAGGTTCACGAATTGGGTACCCAGTTGCTCGACATCGGAGCGCCAGCCGAAGCACTCGAGTGTTTCACGCATGTGGCCCGAATCCTACCCGGACACCCTGCGGTACTTGGTGCTCTGGCCAGTGCACATCGTGCGCTGGGCAATCTCGATGAGGCATGGGATAAGGTCCGGGAGGCAACAGCAGCAGACAGGTCAAGCGCGACGATGTGGCTCACCGCCGCACAGGTGCGACACGCACAGGGCCACCTCGATGATGCACTCCGATTCCTCAGGAAGGCCGAAGTGCTGCGTCCCTTTCATTCACCCACGCGGCTTCAGCGAGGGTTCACCAGATTGCTCAGAGAGCCTTCATCTCAGGGCTGGGCAGACTTCGAGCACCGAGGGCTACCGGCCCTGCCATCAGGCAGGGCCTGGTGGCAGGGCGAGTCTCTCGAAGGCAAGTCCGTCCTCGTGGCGTTCGAGCAGGGTATCGGTGACATGTTCCACTTCCTGCGCTATGTACCACTGCTCAGCGAGCAGTACAGAGCTGCTCATGTCGTTGTCGAAGCCCCCACCTCCGCTGTCACCCTGCTCCGATCCTCAGGCCTGGATGCATTTGAGGTGGGCGGGGCACCGTCCACCGATCTGGCCGTGCCCATTCTCTCACTCCCATTTCATCTCGGCTCCAACCGCGACAAGCTGGGCGATCGTACCCCCTATCTGTTTGCCGGGAATGCACCAAGTCGTCGTCGGGACAGATCTTCGGGGTTATCTGTTCACCGGAAAATCGGTCTTGTGGCCCGGGGCAACCCGGACTTCCCTGCGACCAATTTGCGTGATATCGACAACAGCGTGGCCTCCAGCATCGCGGGGATACCGGAGATAGAGTGGGTATGGCTTCAGTTGGGCGAGGATCTGCCGCTCACGGGACCAGGCATCGAAGCGCCTGAACTTTCTGGCGACTGGCTCGACACCGCCCGACTGTTGTCCACACTCGATGGACTGGTGAGCGTCGACACCGGGCTGGCTCATCTGGCCGGCGCAATGGGAGTTCCGGTATGGATCATGCTTCCTTTTTCTCCTGACTGGCGATGGGGTCTTCGCAGCGAGAGCACCGGCTGGTATCCGAGCGCCACCCTGATTCGTCAGCCTGCACCACGCGATTGGCCAGGAGCAGTTGATCACCTTCGTCAACTGCTTAGTTGTAGTGAATGAAATCCTGCAGGCAATGACCGTCGTGACCGTCAGGCGCGCTCAAACACCATTACCATGACTTGGCTGTCACGACGTAATGGATAAAGATCCGTCCGGAGTTCCGGGAAAAGCGAAAGTGAGCCGTCAGCATCGACACGATACAAGTCCTGCCCCATCTGTGCCGAGACAATCGAACGATCCGCCTGCTGCATCAGGGCAGTCAGCCCCTCAGCCGAGTAGTGCTGGTGATGGTACCTAAAGAAGGCACCATGCTTACCAAGGGGAAGCGCGTCTTCGTTATGCGAAGACAGGAACAACGGCCCGTGTGTTCCGCGTGACAGAATCTGCAGGAACGACAATGGTTCTCTCAGACGCTCAACGGAACCATAACATGCAGCGAAATCAAAAGTGTCGGTCGCTATTGTGAATGGGCAGGCAGCCTGCGCGAAGACAACACGGTGATCTGCGTAGTGCTCATGCGCAAGGCGGACTGCACCAGCTGAACCATTCACACATATCAATCGGGCAACTGTCCGGTCGGCAATGATGCGACTGCCGGATCCGGCACCAATGAAGACATCGAGGCCGATCCTCCGGTGGGATTTCTTCAGACGACGGCGTATCCATGCCGCCGCAAACAAGTACATCCCGGGATGATCGGATTGCACACCACCAATGTACTCGCCCGCTCCGTACTGTTCATCTTGGCCGGATGAGTTACTGTCTGCCGGCGCCCGCGTATCCAAACCCCTGCACACTGAGATCGGCGATCAGATGCCTGACCGCAAGCCGCGATGGATCAGACGCCAATGCCCGCCAAGCAGTCAGCCGGGCTTCCGTATACTGACCGCGAAGCAGGGAGAGGATCGCGCTGAGATATGCAGCAGTGAGCCGTCGGCAGGCCAGGTTTCCAGCGCGGCTTCAATTAATGCATCTGCCTTTTCGATCTCACGCCGCCCGATGAGCTCCCATGCGATTTCATCGACGGGCTGCCCTAAGCCGTTGACGAGCTGCCCCGTGCTCACGATGTTCGGCCCGATGAGTATCCCCACGAGGCATTCATCGTGGTTCTCAGCATATCGGGCATCAGGGTCATCATTGATCGATCCAGTACCGCCTGATTGAGATGGCCCGTGAGCAGATGACGCCAGAACACTGGCGTAGTCCAACGTGCATCGAGCGCGATCAGCGATCCGACTGAACCGTTCTCAGCCGGGTTCTTGAATGAAAAGTCATACACAAACGGAATCAGATTGACGGCCTCGCAATCGAAATACCTAGCCTCGAGAAGTCCGCTGGAGTTGAGTGCAACTACCGAATCCACCTCGGGCTGGGAAATCAGTTGATAGAAGTTGCTGTTCGTGAAACGCACTGCTGGAAAGCGCCTGATTACATCGGCGAATGGATCGGCAGGGCCCGCATATGGGTGCGGACGAAATAGCACCAGGGAATGATCACAGCACAGATTGTGGACATCAGCGGCATACTGATCCAGTGATGCCATGGATCCGTCGGCCGTGACCATGGCCCGATCCGAGGCTACCTGACCCAGCAGCAGAGCGCTTCCGGGCGGCATCGGTTCCGGTTTCGGCAGCCATGCG
>CAYSKN010000001.1:0-46887 GCA_964431565.1 uncultured Gemmatimonas sp. | reverse complement strand
GTTTGGCATGAACACATGAACGGAATCTCCAATCACTTCGAGGCCAATCGTGCCATCCATGCTGACCATCTGCACATCGCCCGGCCCCAGGAGGGTCGCCGACTTTATCCGCCTCGCGGCGGCCTCCGCAACTCGTGTCTGATCGTCCTTGCAACCCATGCCCAGAAGCAGTGTCAGGAACAGACCGGTAGCCAGGGAAGATGAACGCATGAGCACAAACGTGGTTGGTGGAAGTCCTGCGGGCCAGTGGTCTCGTCAGGGCAGCACCAGCAAATTCACCGAATGAGACGGCGCACTCACCTGCTGCTGGAGGCCTGGCCGCAGGTGGAGCACCCTTCTTCCGCTGTAGCCTTCTCCCTCGCAGCAAGAGCAACGTGGTCAAGTACCGCCTGTCGGTGCCACACACACACCTCCATGCATGCTGCTGCGAGCCCGTTCGCCTCTATGGGCATCGCCCCAAGCACGCTCGGTTCGCGCAATCCAGTCACGACGGGGGACTATTAGCACATAATGGTAGCAGTAACGCAACAGAAACAACACACTGTCGCTATCCTCGCGGAACCCTGGGCGGATCGGTACGCTGCCTCTCCACCTTCTCAGCGCCGCGCCGGCCGAATACCACTCCGTGCACGCGCCGCGCAAAAAGCATCAGCAGCAGGATGACCGCAACCAGGGTGAACAGCGGCAGGAAGATCGCAAGAGCACTAGTCACGACTGCGCCAACCAGCTCGAAAGCCGATACCGCCGGATTGCCGACGCCACCGGTAAGCGTCGTGCTCTTGAATCGCGTGAGCACCGTTGCCCCCTGCGTCATGCCCGCCGCCCCCGCGCCAACCACCACGATACTCCATTTCAGCAACGGCGGCAGGTCCACCACCACCGAGGCCGCAGCCAGCATGCCGGCCAGCATCGCGGCAGGCGTAGTCACCATATCGAGCAGTTGATCCAGCCAAGGAACGGCGTAAGCGGCGATTTCGAGCAGAGTAGCCGTGACCAATGCCGCAAGTGCAGGTGTACCCGCCAACCACTGGAACCCGGGAGACAGTGCCAGAATCTCCGCCTTCGCAGCCACGGCCGCCGCAAGCAAGGGCACAAACACCCGAAACCCGGCGGCCGCCGCAAGGCCAAGACCCACCGCCACCCCTACCATGGCTTCAGCAGAAACAGGCAATGCCGGAATCATCCGTAAGAGATAGCGCCTTCCTGTTCCGCATGCGAATGCGAAGTGCTACCCTCACCAGCATGCGCTTCTTCGGCTGGCTTTTTCTGGCAACACTCTCGATGGTGCTCATGCTCCAGCTCCGGACGCTCGATTCAGGTCTTCGCACGCAGGATACACCTCGAGGCATAATAGGCTACGAGCTGGCGTTCAGTCGCGACCGGGCGGAATTGATCCTTGAAACATGGAGAAATCACGGTGTCCTCGAGACTGCTCGCGTGAGTCTTGGCCTGGACGTGGCGTTCCTGCTCGTCTACCCAATTTTCCTCGCGATGAGTGTACAAAGCCTGCTCAGTGCCCCATGGATGGTCAACCCGGTTTTTTCGCGTATGGGTCGTGCTCTCGGTTGGGGCATACTGCTGTGCATACCCCTCGACGCGCTGGAGAACGTGCTGCTCTGGCAGATGATCTCCTCCGGGGCATCGGGAGGTCGCGCCCTTCTTGCCGGAATCGCCGCCACGGCGAAGTTCCTGCTTGTAATCACCACAGCAGTCTGGTCCCTCATGGCACTCGGGCGCAGATGGATCCGCCCTTCACCCTGACTATCCACATCCATGCCTGAAGCCCCCGGTTGCAGTGGCATCATCGCGCGTGCGGTGGCTGCACTCATTCTTGTCTTCTCGACCTACAATCCGGAGCAGTTCTCCTACTATCACTGGGTTATCGCACCGCTTCGCGCCGGTGGCACCTCTTCCGGTCCGGCGTCGATCAAGTTCCTCGTCGGGCTCGTGCTGCTGGCTGGCTGGGTCATCTTCCTCACGGCCACCCGTCGATCTATCGGACTCGCTGGCGCACTGGTAGTACTCGCCATCTCAGGTGGACTCGCATGGGTATTGCTGGACCTCAACATCGTAAGCGCGTCGTCCGGCCGCGGACTCGTCCACGTTCTGCTGTTCTGCACCGCGCTTCTGCTCGCGGTGGGCGTCAACTGGTCGCATATCTCCCGTCGCCTCAGCGGTCAGGTGGACATGGATCCGGGCGACTGAAACATCGGGTCCGGTGATCCATGGCATCACAGGGCTGCGCGTATGGGACTGATGGAACATGTCATCCTGCGCCACCTCAGCGGGGCCAATACCGGCCACATCCACCGGTTTCCCCTGAACGGGTTCACTACCGTGACAGTGGGTCGTGACCCTGATTCGGACGTTCATTTTGATCCCGCAACAAACCAGTTCGTGAGCCGCGTGCATGCACGAATAGACCGCGACCCGCAAGGCAGTCATCAGTTCACACTCACCGACCTCGACAGCCGCAACGGAACATTCGCCAACAAAGAGCGAATCCTCGGACGCCGACCGTTGCTGGTGGGCGACGTGATACAGCTCGGCATGGGCGGACCAGAAATGCAGTTCGGAATCGAACCGGTCCAGCCGGGACCGCCCAATAGGGACCTTTGACGATTCGTACGTTCATGCAGGGCGACCTGCAGACTCGCTGATTGCAAGCATTGCAGCCGCGAGTGGCGTTCTGACCTCCCTCATTCGTTCGATCATCATGACTCCGTCAATAAGCGCATCGCATACGACCTGAGGTTGATCGATACACCCCAGGTATCTGACACCCTTGAATTCCTCCGGATATGACTTGTCGGCACGCGGCTGATCAGGAGCCTCACGCAGGACGGGCAATGCCTCGCTGTGCAGCAGAAAACGATCCGCAGCGTGAACCACCACAGGCCGCGGCCACTCCGCCACCGTTGCATGTGCCAGTGGCTGTGCAGCACCATCACCGGAAAGGCGATAGCAATCGCAGTCTCCGCTGCCTGCCCTGCGCAACAGGACCAACGATGCTGCGCCGATGAACGCACCGTGAGCAACACCACCATGCAACAACAGGGCCGCGCAGCTCGGATACAGTCCAGACAAGCAGCTTCGCCCGCTCATCACGCTACGAATGGCTCTGCACGCATCATCAATGGCCGGCACTAGCCACGGTCTGCCTGCACGATGCTCTCGATGAAACCGACCGACAAGGGTCTCCACCAGTAGCCGGCTTACAAGATCCGAGCCAGGGCCGCCACGGCATTCCGCCACCACCGCGAGTACACCACTTGCCTGGAGATTGTCGGGCTCGGGCGAGCGGATGATCGCAGCGTTGACCTTATGACCCGGTGTACTGCCGGCATCCACTCGCAGTCCCGCCAGTACCCGCGCATCCGTGTTGAGCGTCATACCGGAACACGCGTTGCAGGCAAGACGTTCGGATCACGCTCCGCACCGCATCATGAACCGGTACGCTGCGTCGTCAACCTGAGTCATCCCGGCCCTCAGTCAGTCACCGCGCGTGCGCCACGCCTTGGCATCTTCAGTGCGTCCCATGGTTTCATAGAGCTCAGCAAGACGTGTGGCGATCCGCCTGGTGACCAACGCATCTGCTCCACGTGCCTCCACGAGTTTGTCGTAGGCGGAACGCATCAGCCGCTCGGCTTCCTGATGGCGGCCTCCCCCCCAGCGGCCCAGATGGTACCCGTAGATCGCATCCGCGTTGGCCACCGCCCAGTGCTCCGGCGGCATGTACCTGCGTCGTAACGTACGTGACCGCAGAAGGAACGTATCGGCCGCAGCAAACTGCCGGAGCGAATCAAGCGCAAGACCCAGCACCTGCAGAACCGAACCCGCCGACGCGTCCGACTCCGGCATACCATGCCCGATCTGCGCGACCACTTCACGCGCTGTGGAAATGGTGCCGGGCATGTCATCAACTGAATAGCGCAACTGCGCCAGCATTGACTTCGATCGCAACGTCTCATAGTGAACAGGCCCGGCGGTTCTCTCCAGAATTCTTATGGAACGCCTGATCAGCGTGTCCGATCGCTCCCTCTCTCCCACCTCGTCCAGCAACGATGCATAGGAACGATAGAGATTACCCATATTGAATGAGGCATCTCCGTGAACCCTCGACTCGGCGTCGATGGCCTCGAGCACCAACGTTTCCGCTTTCGCAAACTCACCCATGTAGAGATAGGACACCGAGATGCTGTTGAGTGTGTACGGCAGCGCAGCCAGACTGCTCGAATCGTCTGTGATGGTTCTGCGCAAAGCCAGAGCCTCGAGCTTCACCCTGAGCGCATCGTCCAGCCGTCCCTGTTGCTCTATCACACGGGCAAGATTGTCGAGAGCAGTTGCAAGTTCGGTCGCATCGTACTGCCCGCGCGGCATCCGTCGCTGCATATCGACATGCGCCCTCGACAGTGACTCGGCCTGGACAAACTCACCCCGTGCCTCGTCGAGCGCTACAACATACGACATGCTTGCCGATGTACGCTGGTCAAGACTCCCGTAGATTCCGCGCCTGAGCTCCCACGCCTTCCGGATATGTGTCTCGGCGGAATCATACATGCCGAGCCCGAAGTATGTCTGGCCAATGGTATGCCTGACCTGTGCCTCCACTTCGGGTTCAAGGTTCTCCTGTCCAATCTTCTTCGCCGCCTCCGAAAGCACCTGGATCATGGTGATATTGGGTCCACCAAGCTCCGGATCAACGGCGCTAAGCATACCGGAAAGAAAGTTGTTCACCTGTTCCACCTTTCGTCGTTCTAGATCGGCCCTGGACGCCTCTCGTGATGTAGCGACAATACCGCCAACCAACGACGCACCGACCAGTGTAAGCGCCGCAACCTCGACACGTCTGCGACGAACGAACTTCGCGAGTCTGTATGCGATGGTGTCGCGACGCGCGCTCACCGGAAGGCCATCAAGCCAGCGCTGAAGATCGCCTGCGAACTGCTCGACCGACCCAAAACGTCGTTCAGGCTCCTTGCGAAGCGCCTGCAGGATGATTGCATCCAGATCACCCGTCAGAGCCCGACGCAGCCGGGAAGCACGCATTCCGAACAAGTCTGCAATCGCATCCGTCACCTGCGTCGAGGGTACTGCTGGCGGAGTCTGCGCTATCATCTGCTGCATCTCAGCAATAAGCAGGCCCTCCATTGAATGCGGGCGGGCCCCGGAGAGAAGTTCGGCCGCGATTACACCAAGCGAGTAGATATCGCTCGAGGCTGCAGGCGGCATCCCGCGCACTTGCTCAGGACTGGCGTACTCAGGTGTGAAGGCAAGCGGTCCGCCGAGCGTTGCTGGAAGCTGGTCGAGCCCATCCTCTCCACGTGTAAGACGGGCAATGCCGAAATCCAGCAGCTTCACGCTGCCATCAGCAGTGACCAGTATGTTCGCCGGTTTGAGATCGCGGTGAACTACAAAGTGCTGATGAGCATGCTGTACTGCGGAGCATGCCTGCTTCAACAGATACATTCGCTCAACCAGGCTGAGCCTGTGACCATTGGCATAGTCAGTAAGTGGTTCACCCTCAACGTACTCCATGACGATGTACGGCTGACCATCGTCCGTAACACCACCATCCAGAAGTGCGGCAATATTGCGGTGGTTCAGATTGGCGAGAATCTGTCGTTCATAGCGAAACCGCCGAACTGCAAGGTCTCCTTCACGACCACGCCGGAGGAACTTGAGGGCAACCCGCTTACGAAACTGATCGTCCACGCGCGCACCCTCGTAGATCGCACCCATACCACCCACACCGATCAGCCGCGTAATCTCGTAGGCACCAATCCGGCTGCCCACAGTAGATTCATCGATGTGTTTTCCCCCATCCTGCAGACCGTGCGCGACCCCCTCCAGCACGCCACCCACCGGGCTGTGCCAGGTATCGCCGCGCTCCACTACCGCCAGGAGTTCCATGACCTCCCCGCACAGGGATGGCTCGTCCGGACATGCCTTCTTCAGGTACTGCTCACGTTCTCCGATGGGGAGCTCAATGGCAGCATCGAACAACACACGGAGCCGCTGCAACCAATGGCTGCTCATTTCCGCGTGCCTCACACACGCTCCAGTTCACGCTGAAGGAATGCGCGCGAAAACACCCAGTCGCGTTTTACCGTTGCCGGCGATACCGACAGAACCTCTGCCGTCTGTTCAATGCTGAGTCCGCCGAAGTAGCGCAGCTCCACCACCCGGGCCTGCCGTGGATCCAGCGCGGCCAACTTTCCCAGCGCCTCATCCAGCGCCATGATGTCGACGGATTGCTGTGGGCTCACTGCCACCGACTCATCGAGTGTCATTCGTTCACCGCCATCACGCTTGGCTGCCCGCGAACGCCGAACGTGGTCTACGAGAATCCGACGCATCGCCTGAGCGGCAATCCCGAAGAAATGTGAGCGATTCTGCCACGACGTATCACGCTGTCCCATCAGCCGCAGATAGGCGTCGTGAACCAGCATCGTCGGCTGCATGGTGTGATCCCCCCTCTCACGCCGCATGAAGTGCTCCGCCAGCGCATGCAATTCTTCGTATACCACACGCATAAGGCGATCGGCCGCATCTACCGATCCGCTCTGCAGGGCGATCAGCAGAAGCGTGACCTCGTGTTGCGCGGGTCCGTCTTCCTGTTTCATGTCCACCCTCTGGTGTGGACTATCGTGGATGCCAGTGAACTATGATGGCCTGTGCGCAAGGACGGCAGTAGAGACCACCGAATCCAACAGGCTCCATGAACTGGACGACCCCGCACCCGAACCATCACGCTGATTGCGTTTCAAGCTACCTTCCAGCCATGCGCACAGTAGCTGAATCCTCCGATATGGCCGGCCGTAGCCCGACTTCTCCTTGTTCCTCATCGACCGGAATCGATGAACCGATAACTGCCGGTGCCGTACGGCCCAAACTGCCTGAGAACTGATCGGCGTGCGGGCGCGGTCCACTGTCTCACATCGTAAGCGACTTCTCGCACTCGTCCGTGCCGGATGCGAGAATCGGTCCGGCGTGTACCGCATGCTCGATCCCACCGGGGCTGTGATCTACGTTGGACAGTCGCGCACCCTGCGTACCCGGCTGCTTTCCTACTTTCGTGCCAAGGGGCGCCGTAACAAGGCCGCACGCATCATGTACCACACGTTCGGTATTGAGTGGGAGTACGCCAAGACACCATTCGGCGCGTTGCTTCGTGAACTCAGGCTGATCAAGATCCACAGGCCGCCCTTCAATGCTGTGATGGTTCGGGACGACTCCACCCGAGGTTACGTCGCACTGACTCGCGGGCCGGTTCCTGGGCTGAGAGTCGTGACGCGTTCCGATGATCCGGATGCTGTTTCCCTTTTTGGACCCTTCCGTCGTGTCCGACAGCTCCGCCAGGCGGTTCGTGCACTGGCAGAAGCAATGTCATTACGCGATTGCACGCTCGAAGCCAGCACGGGTTGCAACAGTCGACATCGGGCAAGTGACAGGCTCCTCTGGTTCGCAGGCCATTCACCAGAGATCGGTCTGCAAGAGTCTGGCAGACGCAGGCGAACACCAGTCTGCCTCCGCCACGAGCTCGGCACCTGCGCTGGTCCATGCATTGGTGCCGGCGATGCCGGGGACTACAGTGCAGCTGCTGCCGAAGTACGTGCCTTCCTGGAAGGCCGTAACGACATCCCGTTGCGTCGTCTTACCATTGCCATGGACGAAGCCTCAGCCGCGCTGTCATTCGAGCGGGCACGTATTCTGAGAGATCGGCTTGTTCTGGTACAATGGCTGCATGGCCGCGTTCAGCACTTCGCCGCAAGCGTTGAC
Organism: uncultured Gemmatimonas sp.; assembly: GCA_964431565.1. Classification (GTDB taxonomy): domain Bacteria; phylum Gemmatimonadota; class Gemmatimonadetes; order Gemmatimonadales; family Gemmatimonadaceae; genus Gemmatimonas. Next base: position 39,105 of record CAYSKN010000001.1, on the reverse strand, counting down.
CGGCTCACGTTCCGTTATCACACACACGGGACGGATGGTCGCGAATGGATATACCTGATCAGACGCGGGACGGTCCGCGCAGAGGTCGCTGCACCCAGCTCGACCTCCGACCATGAATCCTTCCGTTCCCTCATCGAGCGTACTTACGCCAGCTCCGACAGGACGGACATTGACGTACCCACGCACGACCTTGAGGAGTTCCTGCTGGTGGCAAGCTGGTTCCGCAAGTACCCGGCCGAACGGGCGCGCACATTTGCGCCATACCCATGAGACTCTGATATTTTCCAAGCGACACAGGCAGGCACGGGACCTCTATGCACCACTAGACGACGTATCGGGAAACCCCGACACGCCGCCCTGTGGTCATCGTACACCTGCTGTGGGTCCCGCCCCTAGGTTTGGTGCAACGATGGTGACGCGCTCAGTGTAAGAGCAGGTACCTTTCATCGCGATTAACGATGTTACCGGTGGTGCACCCACGCCCTGACGAACCAGTTCACTCCCACTGTCATGCGTGTCCTCGTCGTTGAAGACGATCCCAGACTATCACGCCTCATTGCGCGCGGCCTGCGTGAGGAAGGCTACGCCGTCGATACATGCGAGCACGGACGACATGCAATTACGCAGGCAGTGGTGAATACATATGACGCCATCGTGCTGGATATCATGCTTCCTGATATTGACGGTTTCACGGTGGCTGAAACATTCCGTGCACGTGGCATTCGCACTCCGGTGCTGATGCTTACATCCCGGGACTCCGTTGCAGACCGTATTGCCGGGCTCGACAGCGGTGCCGATGACTATCTGGTCAAGCCATTCGATTTCGGCGAGCTGCTGGCCCGGCTTCGCGCATTGCTGCGCCGGCCACATACGATCTTGCCAACAATAGTACGTGTGGCAGATCTCGAAGTCGACCTCCATTCGCATTCTGTGACGCGCGCTGGTGTATCCATCGGGCTTACTGCCAAGGAATACGCCATGCTCGAACTGCTCGCGCGCAACGCCGGACGCGTACTCTCACGGGGTGATATCGTGGCACATGTCTGGGACGACAATCACGACCCCTTCACCAACGCGGTCGAGGTCTACGTTAACAGATTGAGAGGCAAGATCGATCGCGACAGCAGTACACCACTCATCCATACGCGCCGTGGGGCCGGTTACATACTGACCGATTCGCCACCCTCGTGACGTATCATGAGGAACTTCCGCATATCGATCCTATACGCACTTACCCTCTGGAATGCCACGCTGCTCGCGCTGGTGCTTCTGGTATTCGTCCTTGGTGGATGGTTCACGTTGCAGAGGGTGGTTCAGGAGCGTTCCATATCCACGGTCATCAGATCTGTGCAGGTGGTTGCGAGCGCCATCCGCGCCGAGCGACATGCAATCGCTGCGCGTGGGGAAGTCGAGGAGGAGCGCGGAGCCACTGAACAGGCGGTGCTGCGTGAGCTGCGGGTAGGGAACCTGGACATATTCATCACAGACGATGCAGTTCAGATGATGGCTGCACGACGACGCCGTATCTCCGCCGATAGGGTCAATGCCAGTGACATCATCGAAGAAGCTTCCGGACAACAGGTCATGCTTCCGGAACCGGTGCATGTCCTGCTCGATGACATGCAGATCGGGCGCGACGACGAAATGGCACGAATTCTGACGGCCAGCAACGGTGTGGTGGCGAGACGCGTGATATTGCAGGACGGTCCAGCTAGGGTGGCGCTCATGCGCGTTGTTCCGGAGAAATACGATGATCCGGATGAGCCGACGCTGCTGATCACAGCACTATTGTCGGAAACGGATGACGCTCTGCTCCTGAAGAATGTGCGCAATATCCTTCTGCTGGCCATCCCAATTACGCTTATGATCTCGGTTCTTGCCGGATTCGCCATTGCGCGGCGCAGCCTCGCGCCCCTGGAGGAGATCAACACCCGAACAGCATCCATTTCAGCCGCCAATCTTGATGAGCGGCTCCCAGTGGCAAATCCTCACGACGAACTTGGACGTCTGGCACAGATCATCAACGGATTACTTGAGCACGTGGATCAGGCCTTCAGGACCCAGCGCCAGTTCATGGCCGATGCGTCGCATGAATTGCGCACCCCCATTGCAATCATTCGCGGCGAAGCCGATGTCACGCTGCGCCGTCTCACGCGCAGTGAGGAAGAGTACCGGGAAGCTCTTGTCGCCATTCAGCAGGAGTCTGTGCGTCTCACCCGCATCGTCGATGACCTGTTCCTTCTCGCACGCGTCGACGCAGCTGGCACGATAGCCACACGTGAGATCGTCGACATGAGCGAACTGGCCGTCGATGCTGCGAAGAGCGTCCGCTCAATCGCATCATCGCACAACATCTCCGTTGCTACCGGAACGGCACGCGATCCCGATATCGGTCCTGCCGACACGACCACCACTGGCGATGCCGGTCTGCTCCACCGGCTCCTGATCAATCTCCTCGACAACGCCATCAAGCACACGCCCGATGGCACTACAGTGCGCGTTACCGTCGATCGTGACGATGACGATGTCATCCTCAGAGTGCACGACGAAGGACCCGGCGTTCCTGAATCCATTCGAGAGAGAGTATTCGACCGCTTCGTGCACGAATCCCATGAACGCAAGATTAGCTCGGGCACCGGCACCGGACTGGGGCTTTCGATTGCACAGGCCATAGCGGAGGCTCACGGTGGCTGTATCAGACTGCTCCCGCCCACCACCAATACACCGAATGACGTAACCATATCTTCGTCGCCTGCAGCGTCCCAAGGGGCCACGTTTGAAGTACGACTGCCGGCCGCAGCTCCCCTCCGCAACGGCATTCACGACGGGTAATTCTGACACTCCTAGTCGCGGGTAAGTTGTGTGCGGCGGGCCAGTGCCATGATCTGCCAGTACAGAGCGCGCATGTCGTGCTCCGGTAAGCCGGCCGCCCGCCCACGCGTCACGGCACGTGTCACAACGGACGCCTCCCGCGCCGGGTCGAGCACATGCTGACCGGTCTCCTGCTTGAGTTCGCCGATCTCACGGGCAAGCGTCATGCGCCTGGCAATCGCCGAAACAATTTCCTCATCCACGGCATCAATATCCTGCCGGAGCTGCTGCAGTCGCTCGAACGCGATCATACGTGCACCTCCGTACCCCGCGCGCATCCACGCCCGACAGCCTCTGCCACTACACGTACCTGCTGCATCATGGTCGCGAAGGCCACAGGCTCCAGTGACTGGTCGCCATCGCTCCTGGCCATGGCAGGGTTGGGGTGTACCTCCACGATCAGACCATCTGCGCCGGCAGCGATGGCAGCCATGGCAAGGGGAGCCACAAGAGACGCCTGACCACCTGCATGACTGGGATCGACGATCACGGGCAGGTGTGACTCGCGCTTGAGCACCGGAATTGCGGCCACATCGAGCGTGTTGCGCGTAGCGGTCTCATACGTGCGAATGCCGCGCTCACAGAGCATGACATCACCATTGCCTTGCGCCATTATGTATTCGGCAGCCATCAGCAGTTCGGTGATGGTGCCGGACAGACCCCGCTTGAGCAGCACCGGCCGCTGTACCTTGCCCACTTCAGTGAGCAGCGAAAAGTTCTGCATGTTGCGCGCACCGATCTGGAGAACATCAGCGTACGATGCCACCAGTTCCACCTGCCGTGGATCCATCACCTCGGTCACCACTGGCATTCCGGTTTCCGCACGGACTTCGGCCAGTATCCTGAGCCCCTCCTCCCCCATTCCCTGGAACGCGTAGGGTGACGAGCGCGGCTTGTATGCTCCCCCACGCAGCAGCCGCGCACCCGCAGCCTGCACCTGTCGCCCCGTCTCATGCATCATCTCCCGGCCTTCAACAGAACACGGGCCCGCAATCACTACGATGTTCCGCCCGCCAATGACAGTGTCGGCCGGATCACCAAAGCGAATGGCAGTGTCGCCAACCGAGAACTCGCGCGACGCCAGCCTGTAGGGCTTGAGCACCGGCAGCACACGCTCCACCCCTTCAATCCGGGTAAGCCCGTGCTCAGTAAGACGACTCTCGTCGCCGATGCATCCAACGATCGTACGATGCTCTCCGCGGGAGACGTGTGCACGCAGCCCCGCTGTCTCGACGTGTTCGATGATCCGATCGAGTGCTTCGTCGGAAATGCCGGGAGCGGTAACGATTATCATGCGGTCCTCATGTGTTGGTTCACTTCGTGACCTGAGGTGCCGCCACCGCCGGACCCATAAACAAAAAGGCCCGCGCGATGCACGGGCCTCTGGGCGACGGAAGGTCAGCTGTTAGCTGCGCATACCGATTGCGCCGGATCCCATGCGGGTCGGCACGTAATAAAATCGGAATGCGTAGCTGCTGACGATCACAATCTGTGTCATGGGAAACAAGAGTATCCAGCCTCAGGACGCTTGTCAATATCATGATGCAACATTGTATCCTGACACCATCTTCCACATCTGTATCAGATCACCACCTTCCACGCCGATGACCTCTCACTCAACCGGATCTCCCGATTCTCCGCCCTCACGGCCAGAACAGCCATCGAAAACAGGCACTCCACGCGTGGCATACCAAGGAGAACCCGGCGCCTTCGGTGAAATGGCTGTCAGACAGTACTGGCCTGACGGTGCCGTCGCTGTGCCCTGCCTCACCTTTGAGGACACCGTCGTAAGTGTCGTCGACAGGTCCGCAGATCATGCCGTCATACCTGTGGAGAATGTCGTTGCGGGACCCGTAGAGCCCGCACTCGCTGCTATCGCTGCGGCCGGTGACAGTATCCGGCAGATCGGTGAGATAAGCCTCCCTATTCATCAGTGTCTCATGGCTTTGCCGGGTACTGACATTGCCACTCTGCGTGCCGTGTTCAGCCATCCAATGGCAATCGCCCAGTGTGGCCTCTTCCTCGCGCAGCACCCCTGGATCACACCGGTTGTCCACTCCGATACCGCAGGTGCGGCTCATGATGTCGCCAGCTGGGGCAACCCGACCCGGGGTGCCATTGCGGCCGGAGTGGCCGCACAGGTATATGGACTCGAGATACTTGCCCACGGAATACAGGACGACCAGAACAACTGGACACGCTTTGTGGTGGTCACACGTGCGTGAGTGCCGTGTAATTCCGCCAGCCACAGCGATGCGCCCATTTCATGACAGCACCCGATACGATCATGGCTACTCAAATCTCCCGTCCCCGCTCCCGTTCTGTGACGTCCGCGACTCTGATGCTGCTGGCGGTACTATCGACCCTCACCATCACGGCACGCAGTACCACAGCCCAGAGCCGCAACATATCGAGGCCATCAGCAGAGGCCACCTTTGTGCCCCTGACCCGGGCGGTACACGATGCCATGGATGGCAGGCGTGCCTACCGCACGGTGGACTATGTCCAGCGCTTCTTCCGGCTGCCCGGCAATCGCGGCTTCGATGCTGCGCTTGATACCGTTGCGGGGCTGCTGCGTGCAGCTGGTTATGTGCCTGAGGAGCGCGCTTCCTCCTCGGATCGTTTCACCTTCCGCGTCGAATCCCGTCCAATGTCCGGGCCAGCCTGGACACCGCTCTATGCAGCGCTAACCATTGCAGGTCGCCCGTCGCCGATACAGCGATTCTCCACCAACATGAACATGATCGCCGTCAACTCCGGCTCCACCCCGGACGGGGGCGTGACTACCAATGTCATTGATGTTGGTACAGGCAGCGAAACCGAGTTTACGGCTGTCGATGTGAAGGGACAGATCGTTCTGTCCACCGGCAACGCCCAGCAGGTTTTCCCGCGGGCAATGAAGGCCGGAGCCGTCGGTGTGCTCAATACCCAGCAACTGCCTTCCTACAACCGGCAGGAGAAGAACACGAGTGCCATAAGATTCGCGACTGTGCCGCATGATACCCTCCACAACGGATGGCTTCTCTTCATCTCCCGCGCCACGCATGACTCTCTGCGTGCGGCCATGGCCTCCGCGCCCGCCGGACAACCGCTGCGTGTAAACGCGGAAGTGCACACCATTTTCGAGAACCGTCCCGAACTCACCGTGGTGGCCGAGATCCGCGGGGCCTCCCGGCCGGATGAGCGTTTCGTGTACTCCGCGCACGCGCAGGAACCAGGTGCCAATGACAATGCCAGTGGTGTGGGCGCTCTTGCCGAGGTGGCAAGAGTTGCAGCATCGCTGGTGAAAAGCGGCATTTCCAATCCGCAGCGCACCATGACATTCCTGTGGGGCAACGAAATCCGATCCACCGACCGTTACATCAAGGAAGACAGCGTGCGACGCAGGGGCATCAAGTGGGGCATGTCGCTCGATATGGTCGGAGAAAACACCGCACTCACCGGCGGAACGTTTCTCATCGAAAAAATGCCCGATCCCAGTGCTGTCTGGGTACGTGGCGATGATCAGCACTCCGAATGGGGAGCACGCCCCTTGGCCGAAAAGGACATCTGGGCGTACTGGCTCAACGACTTCGCGCGGCAGCGCTGCCTTGATCAGGCCCGACAAACCAACTGGGTCGTGAGAGCCAATCCGTTCGAAGGCGGCAGTGACCATACTCCGTTCCTGAATGCCCGGATACCAGCCGTTCTGTTCTGGCACTTCACGGATCAGCACTACCACGACGACCTCGACCGCATCGACATGGTGAGCGCCGAAACGCTGGCCAACGTGGGAGCGTGTGCACTCACCACCGGTTTCCTGCTTGCTGACGGATCCAACAGCATAGTGCTGGCAGCCCTCGATGAACTGGCCGGCGTTGCCGAGCAGGCGATTCGTACACAGTCAGCACTCAGCGCTGACACTCTTGCACGTGGCGGCAATGCCGAAACCGAGCGTCACATAGTCGAGACCTGGCGTCAGTACTACCTAGGCGCCATTGATCACATCAGTGATATAGCCATTGGTCCGGTAGATCTCCGATCTGCAACAGAACGCGCCAAGGCACGAGTGCGCGCAGCAAAGTGAAATGCTGAGCGGGGCCCCTCAGGGGCTCCCGCTCATTCTCTCTTGTTCGAGCATCGTACCAGACCCCAGCATAGTCTGCATGCGCAGGAGCTGGCCCGACTCCTTGCCTATCCAAACCACCGATTCACGACTTCTGGTCATCGTAAAGACCACTACATGTGCGTCCTCGCCCTGCACCATTGCGCTCCCGGTGACAGCAATGCGGTAGGTCCTGATACCCGCATCGATATCAAATATCTGAAACTGCGCGGCATAACCTTTGGTGAGCGGCAGGGTACGCAGCAGGAGGTCCCAGTTGGCGGCACCGAATACTCTCACCGGCAATGTTGTATCCATGGGAACTGGTGGGGCATTGATCGGTCCAACCGAACCCCGCACGCGGCGGTTCTGATAGTCCAGTGATACCAGCCGCGTCGGCTGAACAGATCGCAGGCGTACAGGCTCGAGCGTGGCGGCGTCGGTAGCCGTGGAGTCGATCACTCGTGATGCTCCACGTCCCGCGGTCCGTACACGCCTGAGCAGCACCCTGCCGGTGGATGAATCCCTCACCAGCTCATCGATGAGCTGCCCTACCGGTGTTCTTGATGCCCCACGATACACGTTGAGCGAGTAACGCACCGTATCGCTTGCCAGGCGAGCCACATTGATCGACGGATCACCGGGTCGTATCATCACCAGCAGACTGTCCGGATCGATCCACCTCCGGGTCTCACCCATCCACGGCTGTTCAACCCGTTGATCGACCGTTGCAGATCCTTCCTGCGCACGGGAGAACGACGGAGAAACCAGCATGAGCAGAGAGCAGGCCATACGGCAAAGTCGTATTGCCACATCCGCGTCCGTGACCGATCGGGTATAATGCCGGTGCGGCGCATTCTGCTTCGAAGTATGGTCTGTCAATGCGGTATCAGACACCGGAGTACGTCTCATGTTTGCCTTCGCTCTTGAGTTGCCCTGTGGGGCTGCAGACGTAAGGCGAGTATTGCTTGCAGGATCGACCAGCCGGATCACTGGGATTCATGGTGATCTGTGCACAACGCAACAACGTTGGCATCTCAAGGACTGATCGTCCGGACACATGCCTACAGTGCTGACCACCGGCGTGCTCGTAGCGGGGATACACGTTCCAAACTCGTTGATCCGAGTGATACGTCGGTATTCAGATGACTTCTCCGCGCCAGATGATGGACAGGAAATGGCGCGGTTCTGCTCAGCGGGATCATCGAATGGCTATCCGACAGACGTCTGCACCCCTCTCTCGCCCCGCCTCCACAACACAGCATCCACCTCCACATCAAACCCTGCAAGGTTCGACTGCGTCAGTGTCCTCGCGGGCCATGGCTCGCTCACATAATCGCGATAGATTGCATCGAACTCCGTCGCGTCAGACGGGTTCCTGAGAAATACACCAACACGCACCGCATGCCTGAGGGACAGCCCTGCCGCATTCGCCGCTGCCTCGAGATTGTCGAGCGCCATGCGTGCCTGTACGGCAAACGGCTTATCACCATGCCGCACGTTCTCCCCGTCACGAGGCGTCTGCCCCGCCAGAAACACGAAGCCGCCGGCCTCAACGGCGCTGCTGTAGCTACCCGCCGGCAGCGCGCCACGCTCACTCTTATAGGCCTTGCGCATCATTGGCAGCGCCCGCCCGCGGCTAGATATGATGCACCGCCCTCGGTGCGGTAACGGTCTGTCAACTCCGCAATTCGGCTCGCCGCTGCAACAGCAGCCTCATGGTTCTGTGAAAAGTTGAGGCGAATACTGTCAGTACTGTCAGGACTGAACTCGGTCCCGGGCGTGACGGTCACGCCAGCCTGTATGCGCAGCGCACGCACAAACTCGTGCAGGGGCACGTCCAGCGCAGGCAGTCGCGGAAATAGATAGCTCCCGGCCTGGGGCGTGCGAACCAACAGATCCGGAACCTCTCTGAAAACTCCTAGAAGAGCATCACGCAACCCCTGATGCCGCCTTATGCGGTCCTCCATCCAGCCTGCAGGTTCGTCAAACCATGTGCGCAGCACTGCTTGTGAATATCCCGGCGCCCTGAGCGACACTATAGCCTGCAACCTCTCCATACGGTCTAATACGTGTGACGCACCAAAAGCCACACCCAGCCGATAGCCGCTCAGCGACTCGGTCTTGGATGGCCCCATTATCGTGACTACCCGCTTCGAGTCAATGTCCGACGCACACAGGTGCGTGTACACAGTACTCGTGTACTGCAGACGGGAATACAACTGATCGACGATGACACTCACGCCATATTTCGTTGCCAACTCAGCGATACATGCAACCTCGCCCGGCGAGTAGACCACGCCTGTCGGGTTGTTGGGGTTGGAAAACAGGAACGTCTGCACTCCCGAACTGAATGCAGCCTCCAACTGATCAAGATCAAGACCAGCCCCTTCACCGCTTGACAGATAGTCCATGCGAACCGGCACAACCACACCGTTCAGAAACTCCACCAACTTGCGATTGGCGAAGTAATCCGGCCGCACAATTGCCACCCGGTCGCCCGTATTCACCAACGCACCAAGCGCAAGGAACAACGCCCCCTGCGTGCCCGGTGTGATGATCAGTTCATCGCCACCGGAGACAGACTTTCCGGTGAAGCGGGCCAATTTTTCGGCAATGACCGCACGCAGCATGGCATCGCCACGATACTCGGTGTAAGCCTGTGAGCCGCCGCGATGAACTCCGGCAACAAATTCCTCAAGCGCGCCCGGAGCTGGTTCGAAAGCATTATCATTTACATCACCATGCGAAAAGTCGACCGGCGTTCCGTGGAGCACCTCTCCGCGCGATTCCATGACGTGCGATACCAGATCCTGTCGCACCTCCTGTCCGGGCGCATGATCAGTGCCCAGCCTGGCAAACTTCTCACTTATGGTCAGCACGGAAAACAACCTCTCCCTTGAAGGTTGGCAATGCACAGAGCATGCAGGCGATCATGGTTGCCGCCTGCGTGGGGGTGCAGCAGATGACCGATAAAGCCACCCCCACCCACGGCACGCCCCAACCAGCGACTTCAGAAGTCATCTGTCATGAATCCACAAAGAGTAGACAGGACCAGGATCAGAACACTCACCGATCTGCCGAACGTCGGAAAGGCCACCGCCGCCGATCTGCAATTGCTTGGCATCGGAATGCCAGCTCAGCTCACAGACGCAGATCCCGTTGAAATGTACGAGCGTCTCTCAAGAATAACCGGGCGGCGTCACGATCCATGCGTGCTGGACGTGTTCATGTCGGTGACCAGCTTCATGCGCGGTGAAGACCCAAAGCCATGGTGGGAGTTCACCGAAAGACGGAAGTTGATCATGGAGTCATCCTGAACCGGTATTCGTCCAGCGCATGAGAATCGGGCCGTAGGACCGATTCATATCTCAGTACTGCGACACCCTTCTGATGAAAGACAGTTCCAGAGAGAGTGCATGATCGCTACCCCCACCGCCAACAGGCACAGGGCAGACGCAGGCCTGGCGCTTACTGGTTTTCACCACGTCAGCGCCCTGACCACAAAGATCGGTGTTTCGCATAGCTTCCACAGCGGAGTGCTCGGGCTCAGGCTCCTGCTCAAGACTGTCAATCAGGAAGACACAAGCATGTATCATCTCTTCCGTGGTGACGGCGTGGGGTCGCCGGGGTCGGATATTACCCTTTTCGGCCTGCCAGGCTCTGCCAGCGAACGTCGCGGTAACAACAGCATATCCAGAACGACCTTCCGGGTGGCAGGCCGGCATACTCTCCGCGTGTGATCGCTGCGACTTGCCCAGCACGGTATTGATGTTCTGGGGCCTTATCAACGTGAAAACCGATGGGTGATAGACTTTGACGACCCGGTGGGTACCGTCTTTTCACTGGTCGATGACCGAGGCATCGTAGAGTCGTTCCCTTGGCATGGGTCGCTCGTACCGGTGGAGCATCGGATCCGCGGACTCGGCTACGTGATGATTACGGTTCCGGAACTTGCACCCACGCATGGTTTCCTTACTGGTGCGATGGGCTCGGAGGACACCGGCAGCTATCCCGCTGATAACGACCAGACGGGTGGCAACCGTACCTGGGATCTACTCAATGGGCGCAGGCGGTCCTGCGGCTGATATACACGTATCGGTGCGGCCCGGCCTGCCAGAGGCACGCTACGGTTCGGGAGGAGTACATCATCTGGCGCTTCGCCTCGCCCCCGGTTCCTCCACTTTCGATTGGGTCGCCCGGCTCTACTCGCTCGGATATGGCAATCGGGGTGTCGTGAACCGGCATTACTTCACCTCCACCTACGCGCAGGAGCCGGGTGGCATACTTTTCGAGCTGGCTACCGACCATCCCGGATTCGAGGTCGATGCTCCCATTGACGGCAAGCGCCTCTCACTCCCGCCCCTCCTGGAGCCAAGCAGATCTCAGATCGAGGCTGCTCTCAAGCCGATAGCAGTGGAGGAGTAATCGCCTCAGCTCGTCCTGCTCAACCTCCGGAGGTTCAGTACTTATAGTGATCCGCCTTGTAAGGTCCCTCCAGGGGAACTCCGATATATGTGGCCTGCTCCTGGGTGAGCCTGGTCAGCTTGACACCCAGCTTGTCCAGGTGGAGCCGCGCCACCTTCTCGTCGAGATGCTTGGGCAGTGTGTAGACCTTCCTCTCGTATGACTCTGCCCGCGCATGTAGTTCGAGCTGAGCCAGCACCTGGTTGCTGAAGCTCGCGCTCATCACGAAGCTCGGATGACCCGTTGCACAGCCGAGGTTCATAAGACGTCCCTCTGCCAGCACAAGAATCGACCTGCCGCTGGGAAACACGAACTCGTCATACTGCGGCTTGATGTTCACGCGCTGCATGCCCTCCACCTTCCTGAGCCCAGCCATGTCTATCTCGTTGTCGAAATGCCCGATGTTCGACACGATGGCCTTGTCCTTCATTCGGTTCATGTGTCCGACAGTGATGACATCCTTGTTGCCGGTTGCCGATACAAACACATCGGCCTGCTCCACGACGTCGTCCATTGTGGTCACCTGATAGCCCTCAAGCGTCGCCTGCAATGCGCATATCGGGTCGATCTCGGTTACCACTACACGCGCACCCTGACCCTTCAGGGCCTGTGCACAACCCTTACCCACATCGCCATAACCCAGCACCACGCAGATCTTGCCAGCCAGCATTACGTCGGTGGCACGATTGAGTCCGTCGATCACCGAGTGCCTGCAACCGTACAGATTATCGAACTTCGACTTGGTTACGGAGTCATTCACGTTTATGGCCGGAAACGCCAGTGTGCCGGCACGCTCCATTTCATAAAGACGATGCACACCGGTGGTGGTTTCTTCTGATACGCCGCGAATACCTCCAACGACCCGCGTCCAACGGCCCGGGTTTCGCTTCTGCTCGGCACGCAGCAACCCGAGTATCACGCCCCATTCCTCGGGCTCGTTGTCTTCATCAAAGGCCGGCACCCGACCCGCACGCTCATATTCGGCTCCCCGGTGCACGAGCAATGTGGCATCTCCACCGTCATCCAGAAGCAGATTGGGGCCGGAACCGTCTGGCCACATAAGTGCCTGCTCGGTGCACCACCAATATTCCTCAAGCGTCTCGCCCTTCCACGCAAACACCGGTACTCCACGCGGAGCGTCGGGCGTGCCATGCGGGCCCACCGCCACAGCAGCAGCCGCATGGTCCTGTGTGGAAAAGATGTTGCATGACACCCAGCGCACCTCTGCACCAAGTTCCACGAGCGTCTCTATGAGCACCGCCGTCTGTACCGTCATGTGCAGCGAGCCCATGATCCGGGCACCCTTGAGTGGAAGCCGGCCGGAATGCTCGGTGCGAAGCGCCATCAATCCAGGCATCTCCTGCTCTGCCAGACGTATCTCCTTGCGGCCCCATTCGGCCAGGGAAAGATCCCGCACAGCAAGTGCAGGACGATCGGGCATCGTACCGCCAGTAACGCCCTGTTCGGTCATAATGGAAGTGGTCATGGCTTGTATGTACGGTCAGAATGAAAATCGGTGGTGATACTGGCTTGTTCTTACGCTACAACCATCACAGGATCAGGCATCATCACTGCAGTGCATGTGAAGAGCGCTGGCCCACTCGCTGCCGGGGCAGCCGGAAGCGCCCTGTATCGCACCGAGACGAACCCTGCCTCCGTCAGCCACGAACCCACTGCGCTCTCATCAAAGCCCAGCCACACATGGCCCATGGTTTCGCGATAACGCTCTTTGGCGTGCGACTGCATGTCCACGAGCAGCAGGCGCCCGCCGGGACGCAGCACACGATGCACCTCCCTCAGTGCACACAGCGGATCGGTCACATGATGCAGCACCAGCATGATCACAGCTGCATCAAGCTCGCCGCTCTCGATTGGTAACGCTTCGAGAAGACCTTTCGCCGTCATGACATTGTCGAAACCAGACAGACGATCGGCCGCAGCGGACAGCATTGCCGGCGAAGCATCGACGGCGTAGACGCGCGCCACATGCGGTGCGAGCGCAGCGCTGAGTGCACCCGTTCCGCAGCCCAGATCGCCCACCACGAGCGAGGGATCGAGCAGGGCAAGTGCGCCAAGAAGATCCGCCCGTGCACCGAACAGTTCGCTCCGCAGTGCATCCCATTCGGCGCTCGCAGAATCAAAGAAGTTCTGCGAGACGCTGCGTCTGGCTGCCAGCACGGCATCCACACGCGCTGCGTCCTGAAGCGCTCCCGCCGAGGAGACGTGAGCCTCACGCACGAGGTTCCACAGTGACAGCATTGAACCAAAGAGCTGAGGATGCAGCCGGTACCACCGACTCGTACCTTCTGCACGTGAAGCCGCCCAGCCCTGGTCGGCCAGAATCCTGAGATGTCGGCTGACCGTGCTCTGAGGAAGCCGCAGCGCCGTCGCCAACTCGCCCACAGTCAGCTCCTGCCGCTCGATAGCCGAAAGAAGCCGACTTCGCGTGGGATCCGCGAGCTCCATCAGACGATCATGGATGGGCAGACGCTGCGTAGTCACGTGGATAATATATCTGGATATCCGGATGAAAGAGCAGAATGTGCGCATCAGGGGATTCCTCTCGCACTCGGTCGGAATTGGCATACGTTGCCCCAATGCTAGACCTGACCCTCGCTTTCGACCTGCTGGTCGCCACCCTTGTTGGCCTTGCAGTTGGCACCGAACGGGAATTGTCGGGGCACACCCATGGCCCTGACGGTCGTTTTGGCGGAATACGCACGTTTGCCCTGTTGGGTGCGATAGGCGGATTCGCTGGCTGGTTCCTGCGGACTGACCAGCACCTGGCGGGTGCGCTGGTGATGGCCGGCAGCCTCGCGTTTGTGGTGGCAGCCTATGTGATGGCAATGTTGCGCCCGGGCACCTCTTCTGACAGCACCACCGAGGTGGTTGCAATACTGGTGGTGGCATTGGGAGTTGCATCCGGACTGGGGTTTCGCGCTGCAGCGAGCGGAGCAGCCGCGGTAACGGTACTGTTGCTCGCTGAGAAATCGAGATTCCAGAGGGCGTTGACCCGCGTGGCACCCAACGAGATGCGTGCTGCGTTTCACTTTGCAGTTCTTGCGCTTGTGATTCTCCCTCTCATTCCCGGCGGTGCGTTTGGCCCGTATGATGCCTTCCAACCGCGACAGCTCTGGATCGTCGTCCTGATCTTCTCAGCGCTGAATTTCGCCGGCTATATCGCAAGGCGCATAATCGGTGAGGCATACGGTCTGGCAGTGACCGGACTGCTGGGTGGCCTGGTCTCTTCCACCGCCGTTACACTCGTGTTCAGCCGGCGCAGCAATATTGACGGCAAGAAGGTTCCCGCCAACAACCGTCACGCGGACGAGACGACAGTCGGCACAAGTACGCGCCGGTCGGCCGGAGTTCCCGGCGACCCTGTTGCACTACCACTAGCAATTGGCGTCGTTGCCGCCTGCACAGTGCTCGTGCCGCGCGTAGTGATTATCTCCATCCTGTTGCAACCGACGGTCGGTGTCGCGGCCATGGCGGTACTGGCACCTGCGTTTCTGGTGGGTGTTGGCCTCATCGCACTTGGACTGTGGCAGCAGCACAAAGGACATCCAACAACCGATGCCGGCGGCAATCGTATCGAAGCCGGACTCGGGGAAAACCCCCTCGGCCTGTGGTCGTCATTACAGATGGCAGCGGCTTTTCAGCTCGTTTTGTTCGCTGTAGCCTGGATACAGCACACAGCAGGAGAACCCGGGATTCTCGCGTCAGCAACCCTGTTGGGGCTTACCAACGTCGATGCGCTCACTCTCACCATGGCACGCTACGGTTCGGACGCCCGGTACGTACACACTGCGGCCGTTGCTGTCGGAATCGGTGTCCTGTCCAACACCATGCTCAAACTGACGATCGCGATGGCTCTTGGCACAGGTCGCTACCGGTGGTACGTCGCAGGTGGCTTGCTGCTACTGGCAGCGGCCACTGGGCTGGGCGTAGTGAGAACTTGGTGATGTCCGCCTCCACGGGGCAGTCGGCTCTTCCTCCGGCCGCTGACAGATGGCATGCCCGCGTCAGCACCATCGGTCGGGCGACACGGCGTCTCATCGAGCCGGTCGGCATGGGAACACGATTCGTGATGAATGTCCTGCGGGCCACGAAAGACACTTCGCAGTGGCTTCCCCAATTCTCGACACATGCACGTGTGCTGGGTGTCGAGTCGCTGCCCATAGGGGTCTTCATCGCTCTGTTCACCGGCATCGTGCTGGCCCTCTTGGCAAGTTACAGTGTCGGTGATCTGGTGCCGCCACACTTCGTAGGCACGCTGGTGCAGAAGACCGTGGTGCTGGAGCTGGCACCCGTACTCACCGGCCTCGCACTCGCCGGGCGCGTGGGCGCAAACATCGCCGCTGAACTCGGAACCATGAGCGTCACCGAACAGATAGACGCCCTGGAGACACTCACATTCGATCCGATGAGCTATCTCGTGGTACCGCGCGTGTTGGCCTCGGCGGTAATGTTTCCGATAGTCGTCGCCGCAGCTATGCTCACTGGTCTTCTTTCGGGCTGGATTGCTTCCCTTGTCCTGCTCGACATGACGACACCGCAGTTTCTCAAGGGGGTACGCCTCTTCTTCGAGGTCTTCGATGTGCGCTACGGCCTGGTGAAGTCCGCCAGTTTCGGCGCAGCAGTTGCGCTCATTGGTTGCAGAGCCGGACTTCGCAGCCGCGGTGGTGCTCAGGGCGTCGGCAGGTCGGCTACGAGCGCCGTAGTGATTTCGGCGGTCATGATCCTGGTCCTCGATGCCTTCTGGGCACTCGTCTGGCTGACCGGTCGGACACTGAGGTAGCCCATCGTGCGCCATGTGCCGATCTTAAGTATCATGACTTCCTGTCTGACGAAGAAATGACCACATCCAGGAGAGCCAGCGACTTCGTGGTGGGGATCACCGTGCTTGTTGTCACGGTGCTGCTCGTGGGTGCTGTGCTCTGGGTCAGACAGACCGACCTGAGTGGCCGCAAGCGCCAGATCGTGGTACGCAGCCGCGAGGTTGGTGGCGTTGCGCTTGGCAATCCTGTCGTGATAAGAGGTGTGCGCTCGGGACGGGTAGAGTCGATTTCACTGGGCGCACCTGGTTGGGGAGTAATCACCCAAGGGCTCCATCGCGACGTTCCGCTCCCGCCCGATCCTGTCGTTATGCTTGCAGCATCGAGTCTCTTCGGGGAATGGCAGGCGACAATAACCACCGCTGCCGGCGTGCCGGCCGATCGTGATCTTAAGGCAGCGATTCAGGAAGCCCGGACGGAGGGCGACACCCTGGCAGGCGCGGTCATGCCAGACATAGCGCAGCTCACCACCGTCGCCGGCCGACTCGCCGGTGATGTGGCCAAGGTAGCTGACCGCGTACAGGTTGCATTCGATGACGAGGCAGCCAGAGAGCTGCGGGAGTCCATCCGCAACATCGCACGTCTCTCATCGGCGCTCGCCACTACCATCGATGCCCAGTCGAAGAACCTGGATCAGATAGGCGGCGATGTACGTACGGGTCTCAGTCGCATCAACGCTGCCGCCGACAGACTCAATACATTCTCGAGCCGAGTGGATTCCGCAACCAGCCGCGGCGAACTCCAGCAGATAGTGATGCACTCACAGCAGGCATCGAAAGAGTTGCTCGCCGCGACAGGGAACCTGCGTGATCTTACAACCCGACTCGAACGCACCGAGACACGATTGGCAGCCATAATGGCACGCGCCGATTCTGTGCTCGAGAAGGTCAATGACACTACCGGCACCCTGGGTCTCATGATCAACGATCCTGCACTCTATCGTCAGAGTGACTCGCTTGTCCGTGAGTTGAGAGAGTTGGTGGCCGACGTCCAGAAGAATCCGCGCAGGTATCTTAATCTGCGCATTTTCTGAGTACGTACCGCCAGAGCCGCCTGTGCAACGAAGATCTCCTCGGAGTGTTCGCGAGTGTGCCGGCCTTCATGTCCCCAGTGTCAAGCGCGGCCTGGCCGATTCACCACAAGCTCAGACTTCCGGAACGGCAAGGACTCCGCATCTTGCGGTGCGCAACACACGTGTTGCCACGGAACCAACCACAAGACGCTCATAGAGACTGTGTCTCTGGGTCCCTACCGCGATCAGCTCAGCATTGACCTGCTGTGCATACGAGAGGAGCGCTGGCGCGGGATCTCCACGTACAGCCACCGTCTTCACGTGTATACCCTCGGGGGCTTCAAGCGACGCGCTCACCTGTTCGAAAAGAGGCGACAGCGTACGTCCGTATGCAGCATCCCATGCCTGCCAGTCGGCTGAAGGATGCTCGAAGCGGGGACGCACGTGAACAAGCGTGATATGACCGCCTGCATCCAGCATGCGCACGGCCATCCTGGCAGCTCGCTCGCTCGAGGGACTGAAGTCGAGACCAACCACAACATGCATGGGCTTCTTGGGAAAGTCCGTGCCAACAGCAAGAACCGGCACGACTGATTCCCTGAGTGTTGCAAGGGTGGTCTCCGCACCGAAAAGGCGATCCAGCGGATTGTGACGCCCCAGGCCCATCACAATGAGTGTGGCTCCACGCGCGCCAGCCTCCCTGGCAAGCGTATGCGCAGGAGAGCCGGTCAGCACGGCGATCGGCCATGTCGGGTCACCCGAGGCAGCAATGGATGCGGAACGTCGTAGGTCACCCAGCATCGTCTGCCGTCGGGACTCGTCCAGTTCCGCAGGCACAGGCAGGATCTCTGAGCTGCCCGCCACTCCCGAAATGGGTTCGCAGACTCCCACCATCTCTATGGGTGCATCAAACGCCGCCGCCGCAAGGCGTGCAGCCCTGTAGAGTGCATCGTTGGACAGGGCCGTGCCGTCGCAGGCAATCAGAATAGGCCCACGCCGGGAGACGGCGGACGCCCCGGAGACGCCCGGCTGGGTTTCGGCGTGAACTGACATGGCTCAATGGTCACAGGCGTGGCCGACACCCTCCATCGGGGAGTCCCAATGGTAGTTGTAGGGAAATCCCGTACGGTAAAGATGGATATTGAGTGCGTGCACCCGATACTGCAGGAAGGCTCACATCAAAGTGCCCAGCGCAGTCCCCTGGCGGCACGATCAAGAGCCCTATGCGCCATCGTGCGTTCACGCCACTGCCCAGGCATGATCTCCACACTTGCACGCAGATCATCCCTGAAACACTCGTCGAGCGCCTGTCCAAACGAATCATCAAAGATGAGCACATTGCACTCAGCGTTTAGCCAGAAGGACCTGAAGTCCAGATTGGACGAGCCCACGACGCCAGCGTGGCTGTCTACAACCAGTGATTTTGCGTGAAGTATCGCCTTCTGGTACTCAAAAATACGCACTCCGTGCGACAGCAACGTGCTATACGAGCCATGTGCAGCGTGACGTATTATTGGCACATCGGTCCGTTCGCCCGACAGCAGCAGGCGAACATCCACACCACGCTCAGCAGCGCCTGCAAGCAGCCTGAGCGCACGTGTTGGCGGTGCAAAGTAGGGAGTCGTGATCCAGAGACGGCGCCTTGCAGTACCGACAAGTGCGGCAAGCACAGTGAGCATTTCCTTCTGGGCACGTCCGGGACGCGGATCCATCACGATGACGCCCGGCACATCAGCCTGAGCCACCACCGCCGCCACCCGTTGGACACGGCGCCCACGCACCCGGTCCCGGTGGGTCCCGAATTGCAACTGCCAGCGTGATCGCCACGCCCTAGGTATCAGCGCACCGCGCCACCCTCCGGGTGGATGAATGATGCCCCGGGCCCAGCTCACATATTCGAGCCCCGGAAGATCGGAACCGCCAGCACGATCCCAACCCTCGGCAAAGACAGCTGCGAGCTCCTGCACGACTGCCCCGTGGAGTTCGACGAAGGTGTCACGCCATGCCTCTTTCCATCCCTCACGCCCGATGGGACGGCGACGAAAGGGACTGGATCCATACTCCTCGCCGATGTTCATGCCACCGGTGAAGCCGACATACCTGTCAACCACCAGGATCTTGCGATGGTCCCTGCGCAACGCTTCCAGCGGATGACGCCATATCCGCTGAAAGAGCCGAACCTGCACTCCCCCCATCCTGAGTGAGCGCCAGTAGCGCTCAGCAGTCGCCATCGACCCGATTGCATCGGCAAGCACGTATGCCTTCACACCCCTGCGGACAGCAGCAATCAGTTCGAGCCGGACTGCTTCGCCTACCCTGTCATCACGCAGGATGTATGTCTCGAGCAGTACTTCCTCACGAGCCGATTCGATGGCCTGGCGCATGCGTTCAAACGCCACCTCGCCGTCCGGGCAGAGAACCACGGGAGGGCACACATGTATCGGTCCACCATCAATGCGATGCACAAGATCACGGAACTCCTGATCCCGTACACCAATCGCCAGGCGGTGCGCTTCTCCCCAGGCTCGCCAGGCGAGCAGCTCGCGCGGAATGGTTGCGTCACTCACCGGACGCGCTTGAGCACCATCCCCCTCGGCAACTGAGTCGTCGCTTCGATACCGTTGGCAATGTATATCTGCTCTGCCGGCACACCGCCCGAATAACGCTGCACGAATTGCGAACCGGTCATCGCCTGATCGAGCGTTACAAGTTCCACACGCATTGGCTGTCTGTTGAGAGCAACCGGATCCGTAAGCGCACGGAAGGAGCGCAATGAAGCATCGATTTCCGGGCCGTGCATAGCTGCGGCCTGGGGAACCGTCAATCCCAGCAGCATGTAGGTCTGCTGCTGGTGGCTCACGGCAAGGGCGCGACCCTCGAGGTCTCCCTCCTGCGTGACAACCTGAAATGCTGCGCTGGCTCCGGCCAGTCCGTTCACAGTCACTTGCGATGATTGTCGCACTGCAATGCCTTCCTGTTTCAGAAATGACTGCATTGCCTGTGCAGGTGTCCCGGATGCAGGCACGAGCTGCAGCTGTGCGCTGTGGTCCCCGCTCGCTGCGATCACCGCTTCCGGTTGATTGACAACCCTCCATCCAGTTGGGAAGTCAAGTTGGAATCTGAGATCCGGATGTAGAAAGCGAGTGCCTTCGAAGTAGCCGTTTCGCGGGTTTTCACCAAACACGAGGCCCGAAATCGTCTTGAGAAAGCTTTCACGACCTACCCTCGTTGTATCCAGGACGCCAGGTGCAAGCTGGGCGATACGTTGCTCCGCGCGCTGCACACGATTTCCTGGATCCGGGTGCGTACTCTGCCATTCAGGAATGCGGCCCTCTCCTCCCGAAAGACGACCGAGCATCTCGAACACCCTGGGCGATTCGCGCACATCGAAACCCTGCGCGAGTGAGTACCTGAATCCCAGCGCGTCCGCCTGCAGCTCGTCGTCGCGTCCAAACTTGAGAAACAGCAATGAAGCCCCACCTCCAATGAGGTCACCGTATTTCGCCACGGTGGAGGAGAAGATGCTTGCTCCCACCAATCCGATCTGAGCGAGCTGCTGCTGACTCATGGCCACTACCGAGTGCTTGGCCGTCACGTGCCCGATCTCGTGACCGATCACTTCGGCCAGTTCTGCCTCGCTGCTGATGTTCGTGAGCAGGCCACGCGTGACGAAGATGAAGCCGCCAGGATAGGCAAATGCGTTTACTGCAGCATCATCCAGTACATGAAACTCCCATGGGAGGTTAGGCCGCTCCGAGTGAGTGGCCATGGCCATTCCGATACGCCGCACCATCGCCTGCACTTCGGGTTGGGTCACTTCACCAACGCGCTGAAGATCACCGGCTGAGGCCTCGCGGCCCATCTGGATCTCCTGTGCTTCAGAAATGAGCGAGAGCTCGCGCCGACCGGTTACAGGATTGGTGGCACATGCACTGATCAGGGCGCTCGCAAGAAACACCGCCAGCAATCTCAGGGAAGGCGTCACGTCAGTGGTGTGGTGGGTCATGGTCCTCCTATGAATTGTACGACGTGTCACGGCGGTGTGCCTTCGACGTCATCACGTTGTTCCGAAACGATGCTTGATTCTATTCTACGAAGACTGCACATTCGCCATCAACGCAAGAGGCAGGCATACTTCCGCTGCTGCCGGGTCTGTGACAGTCCGCGTCGTCCCACGAGCCCCAATCTTACCTTGTCATCTCACACTATGTGCCTCCTGACCGTGTGCCGTGACGTTTGGCGTCTGATGCGCGCGCTCCCTGCGGCACCGCTGACCGCGGGGCTGCTTGCCGCGTGTGGCGGCAGACCGGCTCCCTCACCCGCTCCACGTTCGGCGGGCGATGCCCAGGCGATTGCCAGCGAACAGATTCTCGGACCGGTCGCTCGTGGCACCCTCGGAGTCCCGCCGTTCTCCGCTCACGGAAACGACAGTACCCTCGTACCGCTTGCCTTCGCCCTGGCGGAGTTCGTTGCGACCGATCTTTCACGGAGTGCGCGGGTTCACATAGTGGAGCGCTCCCGTCTCGGTGAGGTCCTCCGAGAGCTTGATCTGACGCAGACGGGCCGGGTCGATTCCGCCACTGCTCCGCGGGTCGGGCGGCTCGTCAGCGCGCAGAGGCTCATCTTCGGTTCTGTGCAACCACTTGCCGATGGTCGCACGCTTCGGCTGGGAGCACGTATCGGTGATGTGGAGCGTGGCACAATTTCCAGTGCTGTCGATGCCAGCGCTCCACTCGCAGAGATCCTCGCTGCGGAGAAGGCGCTTGTCTTCAGGCTCTTTGAGTCACTGGGAATCAGCCTCAATCCTGCCGAGAGAGCGACGATCGAAGCGCAGCCAACGAGGAACATCGGCGCCCTGCTCGCCTTCGGTCGCGGCCTCAAGCGCTACTACGAAGGCGATTACCGCGGAGCAGTATCGGAGTTCAGCCTTGCTGCCAGGCTCGACCCCGGCTTCCGGGAAGCACGTTCCATGGAGCGCCAGGCTCGCTCCTATGCGGCAATGGGCACAGCCAGCCCAATCGCCATTCCGGGCATCAGGCCACTCGACGCTGCAATTTCCAGCGCTGTCGACCGGCTGAACCGGCCGCTCGATCTCATCACCAATGTATCACGAATCGCGGGCACCGTACTCGATCCCGTGTTCCCTTCATCGCGGGCTACGGTCATCATCACGATCACCCGTCCATGACACGGCCAATCACCCCAGCCAGCACCCGCTCCTGGTTCCGGCCACGCTGTATGTGGTTCACGCCGATGGCCCGATCAATAGCGCTAAAGGGATTCCTGCGTATCTCATCTTCCGCCGCGTCTCGAGCACTCATTCTGACAGCCGCATCGCTCGCCCATGGCTTCATCACTGCATCGTCGGCCAGCGCACAGGATCGGTTGGTTGGCATGGGCGCGCTTGCCATTGGCGGGACTGTGGACATGGTCGGCTTTGGTGGTTTCGGCTATCAACAGCCTGGCGTCATGGGACTGGACTCCGTTCAGCTCAGGCGGATCGAGCAGTTCTCCGTACCCATATCGCTCGCCCTGCCGATCGGTACTGCCTGGACTATAGACCTGCAGTCTGCCTTCACTTCCTCGCGACTCACCTGGAAACCGCGCAGCGGAGCGGGTGGAGAAGAGGCCGAAGTAACATCATCGCTCTCGGGGCCCACCGACGTACGCATCCGCGCAACCGGCCGTCTGTTCAATGATGTCCTGGTGCTCACCACGGGTGTGAATGTGCCAACCGGCAAGACGGGACTGAGCGCAAGCGATCTGACGCTCCTGCGGGCCATTGCGGCCCCAGCTCTTGCGCTCGGAGCACCTCCGGTTGGCATCGGACCTGGTGGTACCGCAGGAGTAGTTCTGACACAGGAGGTGGACGGATGGGCAGTTGCCGTAGGCGGGTCATATGAATTGCGCGGAAAGTACCAGCCGATTGCTGCGCTTACTGCCGGATCACCGTCCACCAACTTCAAGCCGGGTAGCGTAATACGGGGTTCACTCGGAATCGACGGACTGGCCGGCATGAATCGGCTGAGCGTCACAACCGCAATCGATTTCTATTCCGACGACGAGCTGCGCAACCCTTCACTGCCATCGTCAGCGCCTCCGCTGGCCACAGTTCGGCTGGGCCCGATCATGACCACCGATGCGCAGATTCAGTTCGCGGCACCCAGGGTGCGTGAACTCGTGCTGTGGGGCGTCAACCGATATCGCACCGGATACAAGCGGGACGGTGTAGAGGTGGCTGGCACCAGTGGCAATTACTTCGACGGTGGACTGCGTACCAGCATTCCGGTATCCGCCGTCACCGATATTCTCGTGACAGCAGATGCACGGCTGCACAGCGGACTTGCAATAGATCAGGGACTGGCTGCTTCGGGCGTCACCAGCGTCGGAAGCACCATTGGTCTCACTCGTCGCGTGGGTTCAGTCACCTGGCAACCATATCTCCGGATCCAAGGTGGCCGGTTGCACTCGGCTGCCTCCGGCGGCAGATCAGCTTCTTCCTTCTTTGGCGGATCTGCGGGGGTCATTTTCATGTCCCGCTTCTGATGCTCATGCTGACCATTTCTACGGGGCTTGGGCGCACACCCATCAGCGCCATTGATCATCGCTTCCGCAACAGAAAGCGCATGATTTCCGCGCTGCGGAATGCAGCCACCACGGTGGGCTCTCTAGCGAGTCTGTTCTTGATTGGTGGATGTGCGGATTCAAGTACCGTCGGACCAGGAGCGGATCAACCGGCACAACTGGTGATCTCGGCATCGTTCCAGAGTGTCCCGGGACCCGGTGAGACAGTGCAGATCACGAGTGCCTACCTGCTGAAGAACGGCAGCTACTCACCACTCTCCACACAATCGATAACGCTCTCGGGCACCACTCAGTCGGTTCCGGTAGGCATTGATCTGGCCAACTGCCTCGCTGACACGCAGCGTAGCGGAATCGATGGCACGCCCGTTGCCAGCGACGAATGCGTGGTTCGCATTGAAGTGCAGCTCCTGATCAATAGTGCCCAAGTCGACAGGCAGTTCATCGGGCCCATCTCGCTCCGTCCCGGTAGTGTCACCACTATAGCGGGAACGATTCAACTCAATGACATCGGCGATGTGCGGGTGACCGCACCGTCGGTCAATGTGGTTGGTGCCGGCTTGCCACTCCGCGTGGAAATTGGCGGCACAATGTCGCTGGCTGTTGCCATACTCGACCGCCAGCAGCAGCCCATAGCTGGTCGCAGCGCGACATGGACAAGCAGCAACCCTGCTGTCGCCACGGTGAGCGTCTCCGGTGTGGTTACACCCCTGGCGGTAGGTACCGCCGTCATCAATGCAGACGTCGGTGGCCATCTGCGCGCCGTCGAGATACGCGTAGTGCCGCCACCGGCAACACTGACGGTGACAAGGGCCGGTTCGACGGGATCGGGCCTAGTGTCATCACTGCCTGCGGGTATCAACTGTGTCGTGACCGGTACATCTACGTCGGGCGTATGCAGCCACACCTTCCCGGGAGATATCGATATCACACTCACAGCCACTCCTACCGACGGCTCCGGGTTGGTTGGGTGGACGGGTGATTGCATCGGATCCGGTGGCCGGAGCTGTACCGTGTCCATGAACAGTCCACGAAGCGTCGGTGCGACGTTTCGTGACTACTTCACACTCAATGTCGGTGTCACCGGCAGCGGTTCCGGTATCGTGAATTCCACTCCCGTCGGTATTGCATGTCGTTCTCTCCAGGGTAGCGCCAGCGGTACCTGCGCCAGCCCATTCTTCGAGGGCACAATAGTAAGCCTGGTGGCGTTGCCAGGCGAGGGGAGCATCTTTGCAGGCTGGTCCGGTGACTGTGCCGGCGTCACCTCGCTCATCTGTGAAGTGACGATGAAGGCAGCCCGAAACGTGACTGCGCTTTTCGGAACGCCCGTGCCGGTGATTATTGTAGCGACTGGAACAGGAACCGGCACGGTCTCTTCACTGCCGACAGGAATCTCCTGTGCATTCAACGGAGCAGTTGGTTCGGGCGAATGCTCACATCTCTTCGCTACAGGCACGATCATCACTCTCGCTGCTGTGGCGACGGACAGTAACATCTTCAACGGCTGGATCGGCTGTACCAGTACATCGGGTACCACCTGCACCGTGCGGGTGCCTGCGCAGGGTATTACCATCGGAGTGCAGTTCGATGCATTCGCCAGTCTGTCGGTCGTACCGAGCGGAAGTGGTGGCGGCCTGGTGAGGGCAGATACCACCATCAACTGTGTGCGGTCGGCTGCTCAGAACTCCGGCAGCTGTTCCGGCAGCATGAGGGCCGGCTCAACCATCACGCTTAGTGCTGTCCCGGATGAGCAAAGTGAGTTCGGCGGTTGGACAGGCGCATGCAGCGGACGCGACACATGTGTGGTTGCCATGAACCAGACCAGGACTGTTGGGGCCGTATTCAATCGTCTTCAGGTTCAGCTCATGCTTACGCTCAACGGTGCCGGTTTTGGGAGTGTCAGGGTGAGCAGCGGCCAAGTCTGCACACTAGGTCAGGGAGAGAGCCAGAAAACCTGCAACATCCCGTTGCCAATGGGATCAATTGTAACACTCGAAGCTGAACCTGGTCTGCGTCAGGTTTTTGCCGGCTTCAGTGGCAACTGTAACAGCGGCAGCACGAGTTGCACATTGGTGCTGTCACGAGCAATGACCGTGGCCGCGCTGTTCAACCCGCCCACCGTGATGGTGAGCGTAGGCCCATTGCGAACCGCCACTGGCGGTGGTACGGTCACTTCCGGCGAGCTGCCGATAAACTGTCTGTTGATCGGCCCCACAACATCGCAGGGGAGCTGCGTGGCATCTGCATTTCTGCCCACGCTGCCAAACGGAGTCACACTAAGGGCAACCCCCAACCCGACCTCTACATTCGGCGGCTGGGCCGGAGCCTGTGCCTCTGCCGGACTGGCCACCATCTGCCGGCTGGCGGACCCTCAGGAATCCAATTCCGTCTATGCGCTGTTCACCGCTATCCCAACCGTTCTCGTCAAGGTCTACCTTACCGGATACTCAGCCGGCTCGGTGAGTGCCTTGGGCAACGGGTGGAGTCGTACATGTTCGTACGCACCGATCCCGGGAGGAAGTGCCATTCTCACCACCCTCTGCAACTGGCAGATTCCCGTCGCACTACCGTTCCAGGTGAACCTGTCTGGCACCGGAGTGTGGACTAGCACCGTCGGGCAGCTCTGTTACCACGCCAACTACCCATGCCTGGTACCGGGCGGTATCACGCGAAGCGACAGCCTATCCGCGTACTTCGAAAGCTTTGGATATCTTATGAAGTAGGAAGGGACACTGGTCTACCGCCTTCCGCCCTCCAGGCTGGCCAGCAGGGTCTTCGCACGCTCGTTGTCTGGATTGGCCTGGATCGACTCCTTGTAGAGAGCAACCGCCTCCATGTTGTTCTTGCGATCCTGCTGTTCCAGTGCGCGGCTCAGTAGCATCATCGACTTGAGCTGATTCGGACCTTTCGCACCAACAGCCTTACCCTCCTCAAAACCACGCTGCGCACTGGGCAGCTTGAGACCGGAGTTCACCTTTGCTCCAAGTTGGCCGAGCAGTTCCAGCATCCTGTCGGCCTTCCCGCTTACCGAGGTGGCGTACTCCAACTCTGATGTCTCCGTGTTTATCGCGCGCACATCCATCCGCATGTTGTTTCTGGGATCAATCACAAAACTTCCCATGATCATGTGCAATGCGCCGAGGGTTTTTCCGATATTCGCTGCTGTGCCCTGCTCAATGCGGCCGGTCGTGCTCAGGTTCTGTTCATTGAATAGCGCCTGGAGGCGATCACGTTCCACCACGCGAATGTTCTGGTTACCGGACAGTTCGGTAATCAGCATCTCTGCAAGTCCCTTGCTGAGCGGTTCGTATTCCGCGGCATTACCGATCGCACCATTTGTGAAATACATGATGGCAACGGTTGGTCTTGCACCCGGCTGTACTGAACCGCCCTGCGGAGGAGGCTGGGTGGTGCTGCCTTGGGTGTAGGCTGAGCTGGCAGCGCATGCGAATATTCCCGCGCCAGCCAGGGCAACGGTGACAGCATGACGAGCCCGCCGAATGAGCAATGCGACAGACATGCGGATATTCTCCCTGAGATGGGTATTGTGTGGAACTTACCGCTGGATCCTGTATTAGTTCAGTATCACTGGTGGCATTACCCGTCCCCCAAAGTCAATACATAAGAGGGCCTTCCGCCATTCCCGCCGATGCCAAAAGTCTGCCCTGTCTGTAGCGCCACTTACCCTGATACGAACATCTTCTGTCCAACGGACGGCTCAACCCTGAGGGCCGCTGATTCCGAAGGTGATCTGATCGGCTCGGTCGTCGCCGACAGATACCTCGTTACGGATCTGCTGGGTGAAGGCGGTATGGGCCGCGTCTATCTTGCACGGCACGTCCGCCTGCCGCTGCAGGCAGCCATCAAGGTACTGCATCGCGAATTGCTGACCGACTCCGCGTCGGTGACCCGCTTCAATCGGGAGGCTGCCAACGCCAGCTCCATCGAACACGAGCGCGTTGCCCGTGTCTTCGACTTCGGAGAGACACCAGAAGGGCTCATCTACCTGGCGATGGAATATGTGAATGGACCGACGCTCCGGAAGATCCTTGATCGCGACGGCCCACTGAGCATTGAGCGCACCGCCGTCATCGTGCGACAGGTTGCCGACGGGCTCGATGCCGCGCATAGGCTGGGCATCGTCCATCGCGACCTCAAGCCCGACAATATCATGGTACAGACCGACGACGAGGGTATCGACAGATGCAAGGTCGTCGATTTCGGCATCGCCAAGGCGGTCGGAAGTCAGCAAAGGGAGACCGGACTGACGCGAACTGGCTTTGTGGTTGGTACACCCGAGTTCATGAGCCCGGAGCAGCTTTTTGGTGAGTCGGTGGATCATCGCAGTGATGTGTATGCGCTTGCCCTGGTGGCATATGAGTGCCTTACCTTGGATCTCCCGTTTGACCGTAATACCCCCGATCACGGTATGACTGCCCGTCTGGTGAGCGAGCCACGCACGCTAAGCCTCGTGAGACCGGATCTTCAATGGTCGCCCGAACTGCAGGCAGCATTCAATGAGGCACTCGACCGGGATCCAGCTACACGCACAGCCTCGGCGGGAGCATTTGCCAGGGCATTCGAGGTCGCCGCGAGGCCATCGGCCTCGGTGCACGCGTCCCAGATACCACTGGTCTCTGCCACGCATGCTTCTAACGAAGGCCGAGCCCCAGCGGCGGCCTCCAGCCACCTGTCCGGCAGCGATCACACCTCGGCTACGGCCACCAGTGTGCAACAGTCAGATTCAGCACAATCTGGCGCTGCACTTGCTGTATCTGAGACATCTTCGCGACAAGAGCAGGCCACAAGGCAAGCATCATCAGTCACTAACGTAGGCCACGCCGATGGCACCAGCCCACGGTCTAGGCTGCCGCTTGTGCTCAGCCTCATGTTTTCAGTCATGCTGTTGTTCGGTGCCTTATGGCGGTGGAATGCCAGGCAGGAAGTAGCCGCTACGTCAGGTGCAGAGTCGTCTGCAAACTCACCCGCCGAACCCACTGGACCCGTGACCGATGAGAGGCAACCTGCCGGAGCAAGCCCTGTGGACGGGCAAGCAACAGATGCTGTCGAGGATCCCGATATCACGGACTCTATCACCCTCAGTCCGCCGCCGGAGCCACCCACCCAGGCTCCAGCCAGTGGCGGCAACCAACCCCGCCGCCCTTCTACACCAGGCGTCAGAGCAGGAGTTAACAGCTCCCCTCGCGCAGCACTACCCACCTCCGGAAATACGATCGGTGCCAGCCGCGCAGTCGCCACTCTCGACAGCATCACGAAGGTGCTCGATCCTTCCACTGCCAACGAGGCTACAGCACGCGCAGCAGTGCCGATACTTCAGACACTCGTTGCACGGCTGCCCACAGGCACCGACAGTACGTGGGCATATATCCGCATCGCCGAAGCCCATCTGCTGATGGACGAAGTTAGGCCCGCCTGTACAGCACTCAGGCTGGCACGAGGCACCGCCCGCTCAATGGCACAGGCAGAGGTCATCAATCGCTATACCGGCCAACTTGGATGTGTACCATAGGAATACGCTGATTATTGCCCACGTGTCGACGTGTTCAATCGCCGTTGCCCGGACACATTATCAGTGCATCTCCAGCATCACTTCGTCACCTGAGGGACACAGCTCATCCGGCCAAGCCAACCACGGGTGAGGACCAACGATGCTTCCCTACGGAGCGCCTCGAACTTCACCACCACTGGTTCGGCATCCTTTCCGGTGGCATTCCACGTGACGTTCTGACCCTCGAAGGCATCTGCTGATGTCACGAGCCGAAAGATTGCCCAGTCGCCGCTGGCCTTCCGGACCGTGACCGGCTTGTTCTTCTTGAACTGCGCCAGCAACTCCGCCTCCCTGCCGTTGGTGGCAGGCCATACAACCTCATTCTTGAACGATTTCTTGTCGAATCGGGCTTCCTTGCCATTGTTCTTGAGAATCAGCAGTGGTGTCTGATTTGTGATCACACCGCTCGCGAGCCAACGTACCATGGGCGTGGCGGGATCCTCTGCGAATAGCGCGGCAGACACCTCGGCTGCACGATTGAAAAAATCCACGAAGCTCCTGGAGAGTTCTATCTTGCCACCACCGACTGCGCT
Organism: uncultured Gemmatimonas sp.; assembly: GCA_964431565.1. Taxonomy (GTDB): domain Bacteria; phylum Gemmatimonadota; class Gemmatimonadetes; order Gemmatimonadales; family Gemmatimonadaceae; genus Gemmatimonas. The sequence goes on along the minus strand of CAYSKN010000001.1, from coordinate 9,149 downwards.
CCATGCATTGCCGGATCTCTCCAGGTACGGCGCAAGCCGCTCCTGCTGGAATACCCACAGTTCTCCACTCCCGGGCGCCAGGATGGCCTTGACATCGGCAACACCTGCATCGGCACTCGCATCAGGGTTGAAGGGGAAACGCGAAGTGAGCTGATCGATGCGCGAGCAGAGTGCACGTCCACGCTCGTTCAGTGCGGCCGCCTCGGCAGCTCCACCGCCTCCACCGCCTCCACCGCCTCCACCGCCTCCACCGCCGGCTGCCGGTACACCAGCCGCCACTCTGCGATTGGGTGGTCGTTGCGATGCGGCCGTCTTGAGTACGGCTTCCGCTCCCGAAATAGGTGCAAGCAGCAGTTGCTCTACTGGTGATGCCAGTGCACCGCCAATGCTGCTCACATCGAACCCCTGCGATACCCGCTTTGCCGACACGCGCGCCCTCGTTACGTCACCCGCTGCCAGCTGGGCAGCCTGAACCAGAGCCTGTGTGCTGGGTGTATCCACTGCGGGGGGCATGTTGGCCACCTGAAGCAGCGCCCCCTGAAGCCCCAGTAGTCCATCCATATAGGGCTGATTGCTCTCGGATACGTACTTATCCGTTATACCGGGCGGTGTAACAGCTTGCACAGGCTGAAACGCCCTGCTCATGGTTGAATCAATGGCGGTGTTCACCGATACGGTGCGAAGTACCTGCAGGATCGGTGACTGCACACCGGCAAGAACATCGAGTCTGCTCGCCGCATCTTTCACGGAAGACGGGCGAATTATCGTGACACTCTGTACCACATCACGCCATGTACGCACATAGTCGTCGCGATAACGTGTGCGGAGAATAGCCACAACAGAATCACGATTCAGCGACCGCGATGCAGTGACGTCACCCACCACCCACTTTTCACCCTGGAAGAAGCGATCGGCATTACGAAACGCTTCACTCATGAACGATGCGCCTTGGATGCTGTAGGCACCCTGCACTTCAGGTGTGGCGGTAAGAATGCCCGGCGCCTGCGGAATCACCACAGGTCGTGTCTGTCTGCTGGCGGCAGCAATCATGTTGCGATAGATCTGATCAGCACCGGTGAAACGTGAAAGAAATTCACGCGCATGACTCACAATCGATGCATCGGCTGCCCGCGGATACGGATTCACCCGGGGCAATACATCGGCGAAGTAGTCGAACTGCCGGCGTGCGAGCGCAGTCATGTCCGCATCGGTCTGCATACCACGCTGCCAGCTGGCCAGCAGAACCGGCGCAAGAAACTCCGACGTACTGCTGTCGGGTGCGGTGGTCGTGATCAGGTATCCCTTTAGCCATCCATATACCTGCCCGTAGTCGTTGGCCGTGGTGGGCACATCCGGCAACGTCCGGAGCGAATCCCTCAGCGCGGTCCATGCATAATCGAACAGCTGCTTCCGGAACCCGTCGTACCACACCGGGCGAGCTGCATCAAGCAAGGCACTTCCCCTCCAGAGCCCAAAACGCAAACGAAGCGGCGGTCCTTCAATCCGGTAATGGTCCAGCGTATCCAGTTGTGCACGCAACAGGTCGAGTCGCGTCAGCGCCTCGGAACTGGGGAACGCAACCGTTCCTGGTAGCGCCTGCATCACCGGCAGTGCGGCCACCGCACCAGCCGCATCCGCCACGCGTCCCTGCAGAGCACGATTGCCTGCCCAGGAGACTGTCGTTCCCAGCATCACGAAAAGGGTGGCCGCGATGGCGCTTCCCAAGAGAAGCCGGCGCGTATGCTGCACACTCACACCACCCCGTGCCAGCGACGCCGCACCGCTGTCCGCGATCACGACATCGCGAAGGAATCGATCCAGAAATACCCATTCGGGAATCTTTCTGCTGATCGAGGCAGCCGGAGTTACTGGCATGGCCGGACGACGGAACATCTCTGTGGGAGCAGCTGCATCCGCAGCTGCTGGAGCCACACCCACATCAGTAACGACGATCGGGCGGGCACCGGTGAAGAAAAAGCCTCGTAGCTGCGGGCTCGCGCCAAGCTGGGTTGGACGACACAATTCCACCAGGAACTGCAGAGCCATGGCCTGCAGCTTACCCAGCTCGCGCGGCCACTCGTACGACGAATAGCGTCGGTCGATATGGGTTTCACGGCCCAGCACGTCGACCCTGCGTGCACCGACCGACTGCACCAGCTCATCGAAGGCCGCCTGAAGACGCGGCGTGAGTCGCTCAGCGTAGTTGCCTGTATTGGACAAGGGATCAAGAGCCAGTGTCGCACCGAGCGGAGAACGCAATTCCTCCTTCGTGAACGCGCCCGCCCAGGGCTCAAAATGCGGGATCCGATCCATTCTGGTGAAGACAACATAAACAGGCAGCGCCAGGCCCAGCTCGCGCGAAGCATCCGACAGACGCTGACGCATCATGTGTGCGAGTTGCTGCAACTGCTCACCGCTGCCACCAGCATGAAACAGGTCACACGGCACGCAAACAACCGCCGCGCGGGGGGCAGCTTCACTTCGACCAACTGCTGCAGCCACGCGTGGTGCCCGAAGGGCCCGCACGATCCTGGCAAACCTCGATGGATCGGTGAGTAGAGCGCTGGTGAGCTCCACCAGCACGGTATTCTGCATCAACCATATATTTGCGGTCCTTGTGGGTACCGGTGCTTCATCGGTACCCGACGGGGCATCGCCCGCCAGGAGTTGCGGATCACCGCCGGATCGCGCGACAAGAGACGTCCTCGCACTTCCCTCGGGACCAAGCAGCAGAACCAGCTTGCTCGAAGCAAATCTTCCGCGTGACATGCGCGCACGCGCTGCGCTGATGGCGAGCAGTACATCATCACCAGTATCGATCGCTGATTCACTGTCCTGTGAGCTCAGAAACCACACGATGGCTCCCGCCGCAATCAGACCAAGCAATGTCAGGCCGATGCGCAGAACCCAGAGCGAGACCATGTCGAGCGTCATGAGCCGCTCGAGCATGATGATCACAGTCACAAACGCCATTAAGACGGCGGCAGCGATGATCCATTGTTTGGCAGGTTTACGAGACGCCATGAGACCAGCCGTGTGTAACGGTGAAAACTCGGTTCAGCGGACGGAGGAGGTCATCGAAGCTGCGGGGGACAAGGAAACAGGTGCCATCGAACGTATCCTGCCGGTACCACTGCGCAGGCTCAGCGAATAGGCACCCCACAACAGTACCAGCAGGCCCACCGCACCGATCGCACCGATCGCCAATGGTCGCACCCAAGGGTCACGTGTCTCGACCTTGTCTGCAGGGGGTTGCCAGTGCGGCGCGAGATCGACCGACAGACTACGAATGTGATTCAGACGTTCACTGACCCTGGTGGTGATTGCATGCAGTTGAGTGCTTTCGCTGGTACCGTACTTCCCTCGAAAACCCAGGAGCATGCATAGCTGGTACACCTCCAGAAGGTCCGCCAGGGCAGTACTATCCGGACGCGCCAGCAACTGGTCGATATGCTGGAAGAACCACTCTCCGCCCATGTGTCCACCAAAAAGCTCATCCTGCAGTGGACGACGTGCCCACTCCGCAAGCGCAGGGACGCGGGCGTTGAGCACCGACTCGTCGAGAAATGCAACTATCGCAAAGATTGCGATTCGTGCATCCTGGGTGGTGTGACCCAGTTGCAGAGCATCCTGTTCGGCGCGGGTGAGCAACTGCAGCATTTGTGCACGAAATGCGACGGCATCGTTAACCGATTGCCGATCCGCACGCAGACGCACGACGGCTGTGAGCGCCTCCTGCATGGAGCCTGCAAGTCGCCCTGACGTCCTGGTCGTAACGGCCATAACAGACCCTCTGGAAGAAATCGGAGTCGAAGACGGCGGTGAATCTGCGTACCAGTTGCGGCAGCCACACCGGAACCGGATACAGCACTGCTCCTACTTCGACAACAACACCACCAACTCCATGTACGTGCCAGGAAGCGCTTCCGGAACATAGACCCCCACCTCACGGCTCTCTTGAAGCGAGACGGCGCACGGACCTTCAATGGCCAGTTCGAAATACGTCAGATCCACCTTCGGGGCCATACCCGAGGGCGGTGATGGGACGTATTCGGTCGCCAGACCATTGTAGGCGCGCCGCACCAGTTCCAGAACGAACTTGCTGGCACATGTCTTCGTCAGTCTCTGTACACGATCTATGAGCTCAGCGCGCCCGAGCTCGGCACGTACACCAAGAAACCACCGGGCGCCACGCTCGAAACATCGCGCATCTGTGATTGCTGTCGTATGAAGCAGTGAACCTGTCTGCTGAAAAGGCATGATCAGCGTACGCGCAGATATCACGAACTCCAAATGTGCCCGCAGAAGACGCTCCAACGCATCAAATGTCTCGGTCGGGGCACCATGATCGTAAGATGGCACATCCGTGATCTGGGCTGTCATTGAGAACGTGCACAGCGCACCTGCCAGGCGGGACAGCTCACCATACAGCCGTTCCGGATGTGCCTTGTGTGTGGACAGAAGATGCCTCAGGGGTGCATCCGCAGAACGCACGGCATGCAGCAGCCAGCGAGTCGCCAGTTCATTCCCCATGTAGGCTGAGCTTCCACCGGTTGCGCCCGAGGGTGCCAGAGCCATAGTTGCAACAAGGGAACCGCCTTTGGCTTGGAGCAGATCCACGAGCTCGCGAGTCAGCCTGAGCAGTCGCTCGCTGGCACCGATCTGCAGACAAGGTGGAACGAAATTGACGTCAAGCCGAAACTGACCCCGTCCGTCCCGCAGGATGCGTGCCATCGGCGTGGCCACAACATCATCCGTGACCTCATCATCCAGCAATACGCGGAGATTCTGTGCAGCGAAGCGGATGGCTAGCGGATCGGCGCCGGTGAACTCGTCAGTGACCACTTCCTCGTGAACACGAAAACGGGATGGAGAGGCTGATGCCGGATCCTGCACGTTGGGTGCGTCCGGCCGCCACGGTGCCATCGCCAAGTACACCACGTGAGCGTCCCGAGTGGGCGAAAATCGGTCTGCAATGGTCACCGGTCGGGGAACTTCATCTACGTCAGGAACCCGAAAAATGGTTCCATCCGGAAATACACCACGAACCTCAAGTACTGCGAAGGTCCCATTGCTCAAGCCATCCTCATCCACCGCTATGGCTGAAAGACCCCAGCCAAACGGCACCATGGCCCCGAGGGTGCGCGCAGTCTGGTCCTCGTGATATCGACGTTGTGCCTGGAAGTGCTGAGGCGTCAGATTCATGCCATCCTCCCAGACAACACGACGCGACGGCAACGACGTCAGGTGCACGGGCACTGCTCCTTCAGGAGGGGAGAGGGAGAGGGAGAGGGAGGGGGAGGGGGAGGGAGAGAGGGAGGCGGAAACAAGCGAGATGCTGAGGTAAGATGAGCGAACTGCGAATACTTCTTTAGCCGTTTGGGATCGTACCGGACGTGATGCTCAGCTGGAAGCTGCAATTGCGATTGCGCGCCCACAGTTGAACAATAGAAGAATATACCGCTGTTCCGGTTACCAACCACCTCAGTCAACCGGCTCCGGCACTTGTGTGAACACCACTCATGTACTTCAAGGTACGCAGAGCGACATGAGCGACGATTTCAATTCCCGTTACCGCCTGCTCAAGTGCGTGGCAGTGGAAGAGGGCATACGCACGCACAACGCGCAGGAACTTGCCACCGGCCGCGTGGTGATGGTGCACCTAGCGGATGCTGCAGGGCCGGAAGACGTCGACCGCCTGCAGCGTCTCCTGAGTGGATTGTCGGACGCCGACAGAAACCGGATCCTGGAAACGGCTACGCTCGCCTCGGGATTCGCAGTCGTGACGGAGTTCCTTGCCGGGCTGGTTTCGTTTCCGGCGTGGCTCGCGCAACGGTCATTATCCAAGAACCGGCCGCCTGCTCTCACCGTGCCGGATGCTGTGGTTGAGCTGGCACCGACTCCGCTCCCGCTCCAAGTACCCCCTGCCGAGAGCAAGCCGCCGAGCGCCTTCACCCTGATGTTCGGTGCCCCGAACGTTCCTGGCCAATCGTCGCATGGTCCACCACAACAGCGTCCTATTGAAACATCATCTGATCAGTCGCGCATCAGCATCGCAGCGCTATCGAACAAGAACCAGACCACAGAACCAAGAGTAGCCCCGGGTGAATTCACTCGGATGTTCTCAAAGCCGGCCACCGCAGCTCCACTTCCGCAGATCACGCCACCGTCTCCCGTTGCTCTTCCAATATCTCCTGCTGTCCCTTCCCCGGTTATTCCAGGCCTTCCGGTCCCAGTCACCGCCCTAAACACCACTCCTTCTCCCACCATTCCTCCCCTCTCACCAGGCGAGCAGGCGTGGCCGCCGGTCGCTGCGACTCCGACCGGAGCTCAGCCTCCGTCACCCCTCGAAGTCCCGCTCTTTGGCAATGCATTTTCTCCGTTACCCTCCGGGCCAGCGTCTCCCCTTGTCCCGGCAGCGCCCATTTCAGCAAAGGCATTCCCCATCGCAACTGACGGTGGTGCGACCTCCGCACCAGCCGGTACCTCACCACTGTCGACCAGCGGTGTGCTCTTTGACACACCCTCTGGTGGAGGTGGTCCAGGCATCCTTCCTCCGCCGATCTTTGCTCCTGGAGGGGGGCATACCCCGCTCTCGCCGCTTGGCGACTCGGGGCCGGCTGCTGCCCGCACAACCGGTCCCAGCGATTTCACTCGCATGATCAGCAAGGCTCCCGCTCCGGTTGTGAGTACACCAGCGCAGTCTGTTGCCAGCGATCAGCGTGGGAGCGGGATATTGACCGGGGGAAAGAGAAAGCGAAACATCCCGGTGGGTCTCATCATCGTGATCAATGCAGTTGTGCTGATCGCCATCGTGCTCATTGCTGTTGTATCTATGCGTCCGGCACCCGCTCCGCCCGCTTCCACCCCACCTGCGCCTCAGGTGCCTCAGTCGGTACCCCAAACCCCTACCAACGGGAGCCGGTAGTGTATCCGCATGGCCGTCTAACGGCGGACCACCGGCTGAAGTCTCAGCTCACCCGGCTTGGGGCACGTCCTGACCCCAACGCCTCCGACGGGTTCAGCGCAGCACAATCACCAGCTCGAAGCGCGCATCCGCCAGCTCCGCCGGCACATATACCGCCAGGTTCCGGGCGCGAACAATAGCGTCCCACGCTCCACCTGCTTTCCGGATAGCGAAATACTGGAAATCGAGCTTGACCGGCACAGCAGCAGGCGGTGCCGAGACATGGGCAAGTTCGATTCCCGGAAGTGCCTGTCTTATCAAGGTGTCGACAACATCTGCCGAGCCCACCTTGCACGCCTGCATGACCTTTGCGATAAGCTCCTGCTGCCTGAGAGGCAAACTCACCGCCAGGAACCACTGAGGCGCCTCGAGCCACGCAGCCTGCTCTAACGCCACTGCGTGCAGCGTGGGTCGCACGGCCTTCAGCTGCAGAGCCACGGCTTGGTCCACAACCGCTCCCTCCAGCAGTTCGAACAGCCTTCGCTCGAGTTGGGCAAAGCACTCTCCGAGCCGCAGGTGATCATAGGCTGGCAGAGTGCGTGCATCGGCCGTCGTCGAAAAGGAGGACAGTGCGCCCACAAGCGCAAGCATCGCTTCCCAAAGGGCTGCCGGGTGTCCCCTGCGCACCTCGTAGATATGTCGCAGTGTCGGCAGATGTGTATTGATGGTATAGAGCAACCAGAAGCTCCCGACGTCCGCCACGGAGAAATCGGCAAGATCCGTGTTGCGCTGCCTCCTGCTACCGGCAAGTGCTGCACTGCGGGCCGACAGCCGCTCGACCAGACGACGCATGAGCGCTGTCATGAAGTCGCTGGTCGCCAGATCCAGCAGAGGAGGCACGAACGCGTGGTCGAAGGACATGTCACTGCCCTCGCCGCGGAGCAGGCGCGCCACGGGCATCGCCGTATATCCCTCGAGGCTTTCACCTTCGAGCAGAAGGCGCAGTGTTGGTGGCGCAACCTGAATGGGCCGCTCCGTAAGGCCGGTTGTTTCGTCGCGCACCAGTTGCTCATCGGCTTGCCAGCGAGTCAGCACCGCATCACCGGGCCGTGCCACATTGCGTGCGCCCGGACGATACTCCGGCACCCCGAGATATACGAGCAGCCCTCGGTGATCCGGCGAACCGGCGGATGCTATAGACTTGGGTGGTGGAGTAGGTCCGGTGAGCGGAACGTCGAAGAGAAGCCCATCCGGGAAACGTCCGGACACTCCATTCACCACGAGCGTACCCCCGGCCAGCGCCGACGGATCAAATGCTATCCTGGTAAAGCCCCACGGACAGAAAGTCAGGGCACCCACCTGAAAGGCGAGCGACTCCTCATGATTACGGTCCTGCGCCTGCAGGTGCTGGGGCGTGAGAAGATCGCCCTTTGTCCATAGAACCGGAGGCAGGTGAGGCATGCTCAAACGTATCTCCTGGACTTCATGATCGTCAGGGCTGAGTAAAGCGTGATCCGGAGCATTGACAGCCCTTCCTGATTGTTTGGGGTCCGGGCGAAATCGGTATCAAGACTGCACCCGGGTGAGCGACTGAGTATTCTCCGACGGATGTCCGGCGATTCCACCGTCACCACAGTGGACGTTGTAACGACGATCACCCGCAGCAGGACTGTCACGCTGCATGTGCTTGACATTGGCTGGAATGTGACGAACACTAGACGAAAGCCCGAATTATGAAGTTTCACCACTGACTGACACATCGCGCCGGAGTATCGCATGGCCGACAGTACCCAGAAGAAACTGGAGCGCGTTCGTCCCCCCAGGATTCAGATCTCCTATGAGGTCGAAACGGGTGGCGCCATAGAAATGAAGGAGCTCCCGTTCCTAATGGGCGTCATGGGAGATTTCAGTGGCAATCCTGCCGAGCCGCTCACCCGCCTGAAGGATCGCAAGTTCGTCGAGATAACACCGGACAACTTCGACGACACTCTCGCAAGCATGAAGCCCCGTCTTCAGTTCGCGGTGGAAAACAAGCTCTCCGATGATGCCGAGGCACAGAAACTGGGCGTCGAATTGAATTTCCGGAGCATGGACGACTTCAATCCGGAGAACGTGGCGCGGCAGGTCAAGCCTCTCCGCGAACTTCTCGAGCTGCGCACGGAACTTTCCAATCTGCGGGCAAACCTACAGACCAATGAGAAGCTGGATGAGGTACTGCAGGACACCCTGGGCGACGTCGACA